>JAZQXH010000049.1:0-11886 GCA_045632745.1 Alloprevotella sp. | reverse complement strand
TCGAAAACTGCACTTCAACAGTAGAGGTTGACAAGGTAAACGGTAAGGTAATTGTAACTTACGAAGGCGAAGGCACTACAGGTGTAGGCGAAATTACTGCATCGGATGCCAACAAATCAGCTACAATTTACGACCTCTCCGCCCGTCCTGTAACCAAGACAGTTAAGGGAGTATATATCGTAAATGGTAAGAAAGTTGTTTTCTAATATCCTCAACTTTCGCAAGCTTCAGTTGAATCAGGTTATGAGGTTGTTAGGTCGCTTCGCTTTAAGGTTTTGAGGACTATCCAGACTGTTTATATTAACAATAGTAGACGAGTTATTAGGTACGAGTAGACAAGTGAAGTCAGCATCGAACGCTTGTTTGCATTCCGCATGGTAGTTGTACTCTATTCTCTGTACTCTAATTTGCTGCATAATCTTAAAACCTTAGAACCTTAAAACCTTATAGCCTAACAAGTTGAGCATTTGTGAAACTTGAATAACATCTTATAATCAAAAAAAAAGTTCTGGCGAATTCGTCAGGACTTTTTTTGTGGAGTGCGGAGTTGGGAAATGGCAATGAGGAATTAGGAGTTAGTATTGAGGAATTAGTAATGCGGAGTAGGGAATTAGGAATTAGTAGAGTGTTTTTCTTTTATTGGCTTACGCTCATTGGCTTCGCAGTCTCCTTGATAAAGGAATGATTGAAAGTGCTTAAAATGCAAAGTTTTTTTGTTAATGTTAAAAAAAGTTGCTGTATATTTCCTTTGTTTCATTAAAAATTGCGATATTTGCGAATAAATATCGAAAATATGTAGGGAAGTATAGTTTTATGCCGCCCTGTTTAATGCGAATTTAAGTTTATGGAATTTTCAGCAAAACAGATTGCAGAGTACTTGCAAGGTACTGTGGATGGTAACCCCGATGCAGCTGTGAAGTCTTTTGCAAAGATTGAAGAAGGCGTAGAGGGAGCTATCTCTTTTCTTGCCAATCCTAAATATGCTCATTATTTATATGAGACAAAGTCGAGTGTGGTTTTGGTAAATCAGGATTTCACACCCGATGCCGACAAATCATATACAGCAACGCTTGTGCGTGTGCCCAATGCGTATGAGGCGATAGCAAAGTTGCTCACACTGTATGAACAGTTCAAGGGTAAGCGCACAGGAGTGCATGCCCTTGCCTTTGTTGCGGAGTCAGCAAAGATTGGCGAGAATTGCTATATCGGTCCTTTCGCTTATGTAGGCGAAAATGCTGAGATTGGCAGTGGCACGCAACTTTATCCTCATGCCGTTGTTGAAGAACGTGCGAAGGTGGGCGACGATTGCATTCTTTATCCCAACGTGAGCGTATATCACGATTGCATTGTAGGCAACCGCGTAATTCTTCATTCGGGATGTGTCATTGGTGCTGATGGTTTCGGCTTTGCACCTTCGCCCAACGGTTACGAAAAGATTCCTCAGATTGGTATCGCTACCATCGAAGACGATGTCGAAATTGGTGCGAACGCTTGTGTTGACCGTTCAACGATGGGAAGCACTTACGTACGTCGCGGTGTAAAGCTCGACAATATGGTGCAGATTGCGCACAATGTTGAAGTTGGCAGTCACACTGTGATGTCGGCTCAGGTAGGCGTTGCGGGTAGCACGAAGATTGGCGAATGGTGTATGTTTGGCGGTCAGGTAGGAATTGCCGGCCATATCAATATAGCCGACAAAACGATGACGGGTGCCCAGGCAGGTATTGCCGGAAATGTAAAGAAACCTGGTAGCACCATTCAGGGTTCTCCTGCTATTAACGCCAAGGATTTCTTCCGTTCGAGCATCATCTTCAAGCGTTTGCCCGAAATGTATAACGAACTCGATGATTTAAAGAAGCAGATTGAGGAACTCAAAGCTCAACTTGCTGAAAAATAATAGAGTGTTAAATAGATATTTCAAGTTTCGCAAGTGCTCAACTTGTTAGGTTGTAAGGTTTTAAGGTTATAAGGTCTTAAGGTTTGCCATTCGGGGAATTCCCCTGTTCGTTTTTATAAACAGTCTGGACAATCCTCAAAACCTTGAAGCGACATAACAACCTCATAACCTGACTCAACTGTAACTTGCGAAAATTGAGTAAACATTACTACTCTCGCTCATCGTGAGCGGAGTGAATATTCAAGACTTTATGTCAAAGCAAAAAACACTTAAGGAAAGTTTCTCACTTTCCAGCGTAGGCCTTCATACAGGGCTTAAACTTACAGTTACATTCAACCCCGCACCCGAGAATCATGGTTACAAGATTCAGCGTGTGGACCTCGAAGGTCAGCCCATCATTGATGCCGTAGCAGAGAATGTGGTTGACACGAGTCGTGGTACGGTTGTAGCAAAAGGTGACGTTCGCTGCTCTACGATAGAGCATGGTATGGCTGCGCTTTATGCCTTTGGAATTGACAATTGCCTCATTCAGGTAGATGGTCCTGAATTCCCCATTTTGGATGGTAGTTCGTATTATTATGTGCAGAATATCAAGCGCGTTGGTATTGTAGAGCAGGAGGCGGATAAGGATTATTACGTAATCAAGCGCAAGGTGGAGTTCAACGACCCCACAACCGGTTCGCAGATTACTTTGCTGCCCGATGAGCAATTCTCTATCACTTCGATGATTTCGTTTGAGTCGCAGTTCCTGAGCAGTCAGTTTGCTACGCTCGACGATATGTCAAAGTTTGCCGACGAGGTGGCTTCGGCACGTACGTTTGTCTTCGTGCGCGAAATTCAGCCCTTGCTGACAGCCGGTCTGATTAAGGGCGGCGACTTGCAAAATGCCATCGTGATTTACGAACGCCAGATGAGTCAGGAAGACCTCGACAAGTTGGCAGATTCTCTCAACGTAGAGCATCGCGATGCTACGCAACTCGGCTATTTGCAAACGCGTTCTTTGGTTTGGCCCAACGAACCCGCTCGCCACAAGTTGCTCGATATTATTGGTGACCTCGCCCTGATTGGTCGTCCTATCAAGGGACGCATCATTGCTACGCGCCCGGGACATACGATTAACAATAAGTTTGCGCGACAGCTTCGCAAAGAAATCAAGCAAAACGAAGTTCAGGCGCCTTCCTATAATCCCAACAAACCTGCGATTCTCGACAATGCTGCGATTCGTCGCCTGCTTCCTCATCGCTATCCCATGCAGTTGGTGGACAAGGTGATTGAGAAGACTAAGAAGTACATTGTCGGCGTGAAGAATGTCACTGCAAATGAAGAGTTCTTCCAGGGACATTTTCCCGGCGAACCTGTTATGCCCGGCGTTTTGCAGATTGAAGCGCTTGCGCAGTGTGGCGGACTTTTGGTAATGAGCGATTTGGAAGATGCTGAAAAATTCTCAACTTACTTCCTTCGTATCGATGATGTGAAATTCCGCAATAAGGTAGTGCCTGGTGATACGTTACTGTTCCACGTACGCTTGATGACTCCAATCCGTCGTGGTATTGCGACGATGCGTGGTTTTGCTTTCGTGGGCGAAAACTGCGTGATGGAAGCAACCTTTACTGCACAGATTGTAAAGCAGGAGTAGTGCTTCGCAATTAGCGCAACGATAAAGATATAATATTATTAATATAAAAAACGCGGAGTGAAAAGTAGTCAGTCGTCTGCTTTGTCATCCCACTTTTTCAAATGATTAGTCCTTTAGCATATATTCATCCTGAAGCCGTAATTGGCGAGAATTGCGAAATTGGTCCTTTCTGTTACATCGATAAGAATGTTGTTATTGGTAATAACAATAAGCTTATGAACGGAGTCACTTTGCTCTACGGCACACGTATGGGCAATGGAAATACAGTGTTTCCTGGTGCTGTGATTGGTGCTGTGCCTCAGGACCTGAAATTCCAGGGCGAAGAAACAACTGCCGAAATTGGCGACAACAATACGATACGTGAAAACGTAACCATCAATCGCGGAACGGCAGCCAAAGGTAAGACCGTTGTGGGCAACAACAACCTTCTGATGGAAGGTATGCACGTTGGTCACGATGTGATTATCAAGAATTATTGTATTCTTGGCAATGCCACAAAACTTGCTGGCGAAGTCGAAATCGATGACTGCGCTATTTTGAGCTCAACAGTATTGGTGCATCAGTTCTGCCACATCGGTAGCTATGTGATGGTAAGCGGTGGCACACGTACATCTCAGGATATTCCGCCTTTCGTAATTGCCGGACGTGAGCCTGTGGCTTATTGCGGATTGAACATCGTAGGTTTGCGCCGTCGTGGTTTTGCCCCCGAGGTGATTGACAATATCCACAATGCGTACCGTATTATCTATGGTGGTTCGGGCTTGATGAAGGCGCGTTTGCAGCAGGTGCGCGACGAGGTTCCTGCGTGTCCTGAAGTAGATTATATCATCAGCTTCTTTGAAGCTTCTTCGCGTGGTGTGATTAAGTAGTGTTTAAGGATACTTTGCTTAACGATTAAGATAAAATATTGGCACAGGTATGCTTTATAGAATAAAATTCATTTCGGACGAGGTTGACGGCTTCGTACGCGAAATAAAGATTGATAGTGACTCAAACTTCCTTGACCTTTGCAAGGTGGTGCTCAAGTCGTGTGGTTATCCCGACGACCAGATGACAGAATTCTTTGTTTGTGACGAAGAATGGGAGCGCCATGAGCAAATCACGCGTGAGGATATGGGCACGGATGATGTGGATCAGGATGTATATCTTATGCAGGACACGCCTCTCTCAGATTTCATTGAGGACGAAGGCCAGCATTTCGAGTTTATCTTCGACCCCTTTGCTGAGCGCTCTTTCTTCCTTGATGTGAAGGAGTTGATTCCCGGCGAACATTTGGCAGAACCCGAGATTATTCGTTCTAAGGGCGATGCTCCGCAGCAGTTGCAGGATTTTGACGACCCCTTTGCAGATGCTTTGCTCACAAAGTCGATGAAGGGCGGTGTTGCCGGAGGAGACGATTACGGCGATGACCTTTATGGAATAGGAGGCGATATGTTCAACGATGATGAACTCGACCTCGAAGGTTTCGAAATTTCGGATGGTGATCCTTATTCGTAATAATTTTTATAGAATGAAATTAGGGGGCGGAATGGCTAAAAAGGTCAGTGTCCGCCCTTTTTCAGCGATATATTTGAGATGGTAAAAACTTTGATTGTTCTTTCTGGCCCCACGGCTGTTGGAAAGACCGCTTTGACGCTGCGTTTGGCAGAGCATTATGGTTGTCCGATTCTGAATGCCGATTCGCGCCAGCTTTATCGCGACATACCTATTATTACAGCTGCGCCTACCGAGGAAGAACGTAGTAGAGTTGAACATCATTTTGTAGGAATTCTCGGGTTGCAGGATTATTATAGTGCTGCGCGCTATGAAGAGGAGGTGATGGACCTTTTGAGTAAGCATTTTGAGCATTCAGACGTTGCGATACTTTCGGGCGGTTCGATGATGTATATAGATGCGGTTTGCAATGGAATTGACGAATTGCCAACGGTAGATGCTGAGACGCGCGACCATTTGCAGCGCAGGTATGAGCAGGAGGGGTTGGAAGTGTTAGCAGAGGAATTGCGTTTGCTCGACCCTGAATACTATGCTACGTGCGACATTCGCAATCCCAAACGTGTTGTGCATGCTTTGGAAATCTGCTATATGTCGGGAACGACCTATACGTCGTTGCGAGTAAAAAGTCGTAAGCAACGACCATTTCGAATTATCAAGATAGGACTTCAGCGAGAGCGTGAAGAACTTTTCGGTCGCATCAACCGACGCGTGACGCAAATGGCAGAAAATGGTGCTTTGGACGAAGTGCGCCGCGTGATAGCTTATCGAAACGAAAACTCACTGAACACCGTTGGGGTAAAGGAATTGTTGAAGGTGATAGATGGAGAGTGGGATTTGAATTTTGCTTTGGAGCGTTTGCGCAAGAACACGCGTGTTTATGCTAAGAAACAAATGACATGGTTTAAGAAGGACGAGGCGATGCGCTGGTTCCATCCTGACAATAGGGAAGAGATCTTGACGTATATAGAGGAGCAACGCTCTGCGATGTCTGAAAAATAAGAAAAATCATCTCGACAAGACTCCAGTTTTGTCGAGATGATTTTTCTTATATTGGCGAATTTAGGTCAGCGCGCTGTGATATGAAAGCATGCGCTGCGCAGATGTTCGTACTTAATGTAGCACGTACCGAGTTGGTGCTGATCCTCTAAAACTTCTGCAAGAATTTGCTTGAGTTTGTTGCTCGAAGTTGCAGGGGCTGTGGGGGATTCGATAGGGATAAAGTGGTTGTAGCTGATGTCGAATGTGGTGCCATATTGGTGGCAACTGTTTTCCGAAGCATTGAGGTTGATTCTGCGCAGGCGCCTCACGTCCTTTTCAGTTCTTAGTACAGACGTAAGTACAATTTTGTGCATCGGAACTCCCTTTGTGATACATGAGTCCATAAAGGCACGTGCGATTTCTTCCAGGCAAATTGCAGCACGCGGAATGAGGTAGGGAATGGAGTGGGTGAGTTCCTTTACACCATAGTAAGGATTGTCGCCTACGAACACTAATCCGCTCAGGCGCTCAGCCGCAGCTTGGCGGTCTTCGATTTTGGGGATTCCCAACGATTGTGCTGTAGCCAATTGAACATCGTTTAAATCCTTGAAACAATGGTGATAACTTTTTACTCCCTTGATACGATTCTTCAAGCGCTGTCCCTTCGCATCTGTAATATGCAATGGATTGCGATTGCGCAGGAAGATAGAGTCAACGCGTATGCTGTGGCGTTCGATTGCGGAGCGCGGTAGTGGGGGTGTTGAAGGAGCAATTGTTATGTGTGGAGCCGTAGAGGTCGTTGCGGGGGCAGAAGTGGTTTCTGCAACAGTAGATTGTGTAGGCGCCGCAGGTGGAACTTCTGTATTGTCTTCTAAAACTTCTATAGCTGTTGCTTCAGGTTCTAAAGTTTGCGCAATCAGGTTTTCCTGAGGTGTTTCTTTATTTAGCGAAGATGTTTCTCTCATAGATGTCGTTACGATGTTTGGATTTACGCAACGCACAATGGTGAGCATGCCTGTGATAGATAAAAAAATGCCTATAAAGTGGAGTTTTGTCAATTTTAAGGGGCGTGGCATAAGGGGATTGTTGCAATTCTTTGCAAAATTACTAAAAATAATGAAAGGATTGCGTAAATTTGTATCGTGATTGAAAAACATTTTATAATTGAAGAAGCAGACCCCGTACTTTTTTATGGGGCAAACAATGCAAACCTGCGTTTGCTCAAGGCGCTCTGTCCGAAGCTGAGGATAGTGGCGCGCGACAACGTGTTGAAGGTCATGTGCGACGAGACGGACATGGCTGCCTTTGAAGAAATCTTTCAGCAGCTGCAGAAGCATTGCGCCAAGTACAATGTGCTCTCCGAAGAGGACGTCATTGAGATTGTGCGCCGTGGTTCTACGCAGCGTCAGCATCAGGAGGGCGTCATCGTTTACAGCACGGGTGGTAAGCCCATTACTGCGCGTTCCGAAAATCAGCGCCGCCTTGTCGAGGCATACGACACGCACGACATGCTTTTTGCCATTGGTCCTGCTGGTTCGGGAAAGACTTATACCGCTATTGCTTTGGCTGTGCGAGCACTGAAAAACAAGTCGATTAAGAAAATCATCCTGAGTCGTCCGGCTGTCGAGGCGGGAGAGAAGTTGGGATTCCTTCCCGGCGACATGAAGGAGAAGATTGACCCCTATTTGCAGCCGCTCTACGATGCTTTGCAGGAGATGATACCTGCGGCAAAGCTCCAGGAGTATATGGAGACCAATGTCATTCAGATTGCACCGCTTGCCTTTATGCGCGGACGCACGCTCAACGATGCCGTCGTGATTCTCGACGAAGCGCAGAACACGAGTACGGCTCAAATTAAGATGTTCCTCACGCGTATGGGCTGGAACACAAAGATGATCGTCACCGGCGACCGCACGCAGATTGACCTGCCGCCCTCTCAGAAGTCGGGACTCATCGAAGCGCAGCGCATCCTTAAAGGGGTTGAGGGCATCGCATTCATTGAGATGAACAAGCGCGACATCGTGCGCCATAAACTCGTGACGCGCATTGTTGAAGCCTACGAGCGCGACGCCGCTTCGGCTCCGAAGAAGGACGCAGCAGAACCTACAACTGAGTAGCGACTGACGACGACCGACGTATTGAAAACAATTACTTAATATTTTATAATAATGACTGCTTTAACAAAGACGGACTTTAATTTTAAAGGTCAGAAGAGTGTGTACCACGGAAAGGTGCGCGATGTTTATAATTTGGGCGACAAGCTTGTGATGGTGGCAACCGACCGCATTTCAGCTTTCGACGTAGTGCTCCCCGAAGGTATTCCTTTCAAGGGTCAGATGCTCAACCAAATTGCTGCTAAGTTCCTTGATGCTACAACCGACATTTGCCCCAACTGGAAGTTGGCAACGCCCGACCCCATGGTGACTGTGGGCGTGATGTGCGAAGGCTTTGCCATCGAAATGATTGTGCGTGGCTATCTTTGTGGCTCAGCTTGGCGTGCTTATAAGAGCGGTGTACGCGAAATTTGTGGTGTGCGCCTGCCCGAGGGCATGAAGGAAAATCAGAAGTTCCCCACACCCATCATTACGCCCACAACGAAGGCCGAAATTGGCGAGCACGATGCAGACATTTCTAAGGAAGAAATTCTCGCTAAGGGCTTGGCTACTCCCGAGGAATACGAACTTCTTGAGAAATATACACTCGCTCTCTTCCAGCGCGGCACAGAAATTGCAGCTGAACGTGGCTTGATTCTTGTTGACACAAAGTATGAGTTCGGTAAGCACAATGGTCAAATCTACTTGATGGACGAAATCCACACACCCGACTCATCGCGCTACTTCTACGCTGAAGGTTACGAAGCACGCTTCGAAGCAGGCGAACCTCAGAAGCAGCTTTCTAAGGAATTCGTGCGCGAATGGTTGATGGACAATGGTTTCCAGGGTAAGGAAGGTCAGCAGGTTCCCGAAATGACTCCCGCTATTGTGCAGAGCATCTCGGACCGCTACATCGAACTCTACGAACACATTACCGGCGAAACTTTCGTTAAGGAAGAAGGTGCCGACCTCGCTGCTCGTATCGAAAAGAATGTTGCAGCTTACTTAGGATAAAGTATTGCTAACAATGAAAAAGGCGTCCGTATGGGCGCCTTTTTCGTTGTTTATTGAGGGTGGGAATTTTTGTAGGTTTTTGTGTTGTCAAATGCGTCGTTCGCTCCAGCGTCCCCATCTGAGGTACGTCCAGCAATAGGCGAGGATACCTCCCGAGTAAATCACTTCGCTCGCCCAGCAGATGGTAAGGTTACTGCGGAAGCCGAAGACGGCAACGACGAGGTAGAGCGTATAAACGATGAGCGTCACGATTTCAGCCCACATGGCAGTGCGTGTGTTGCCCGTGCCCGACACGACGTGGAGCATGATTTGCGCCGGAACGCCAAAGAGGTAGGAGAATATCAGCATCCTCAGCGGAGCGATGCTCAGCTCAATGAGCGAAGCGTCCGTCGTGAACACCCATATGACCGGAACGGGAAATATCGCCACCGCCAGGCAGAAGGGTATCATCACGCCGTAGCACAGGCGGATGATGCGCCACATCAGCGGCATGACCGACTCCTTTTCGTTCTGTCCCAGCAGGTTGCTCGAAAGCGTGCTTGCCGTAGCTCCCAGTGCCACCATGCTCATGAAGAAGAAACCCGAGATGTTGCGCAGTACGTTCGACGAAGCCAGTTCCGACTCGCCTAAGTGTTCTACTCCGAGGAAGAAGATAAACCAAGTAGCCAATGCCAGGAAGTTTTGAATCATGGTCCATATGCCTACGCCCAATACCCTTTGAAGTGTGCCGAATCGCAGACGCGGAAGGATGTTGAGTCCGAATTTGCGGTAGTCGGTTTGCTTCAGTGTATAGGCGATGAAGAATAGCATCGAAATCACGCTTGCCAGCGAAGACGCCAGTGCCGCACCCGCAATGCCCATTCTGGGCAGTCCGAAGTGTCCGAAGATAAGGGCGTAGTTCAGCGCAATGTTGCCGCCCACCATGATGATGGAGTTGTAGGTCAGCGTGCGCGTATTCGTGGTGGCTACGTAGAATGCGCGAAACATAGCGCACACCACAGCTGCCGGATATCCAATGATGCGCCAGTTCAGGTAGCTCGTAGCGGCTTCAGCCACGGCTTCCGAGTTGATCATCAAGCCCATCAGCGCTTCTCCCCAAAGAAAGGTGCCCCCAATCATCAGCAGCGATAGCAGTAGCAGAAAACCTATGCCGTGGTAGAAAATCGAACCTATCGCTGCGTAGTTGCCCTCACCGTTGCGGCGCCCCATGAGTATTTGCGAACCGGTGGCAAACCCCATGGCGAGCATAAACAGGGCGATGTAAAGAATGCCCCCTAAGGCTGAGGCGCCCAGTTCGACTTCGCCCACGCGTCCGAGGAAAGCAGCGTCGGTCATACCTACGAGCTGCTCCATCAGCGCGCTGACTAAGATGGGCAGGGCTATTTGGAAAATTTGCTTTGTGCTGTAAGTTTTCATTCAATCGTGGATATTGTTTCATTTCCGACTGCAAAATTACGTTTAAAACCTTTTTATACAGCCCCGCTATCAATATATTTTACTAATTTTGCCGTGCAAATTTAAAATAAGATTTCTATGACGCTTTATCCAAACCTCATAATCGACGCTTTGCGCAATGTGCGCTATCCCGGCAACGGTAAGAACATTGTTGAAGCCGAGATGCTCGAGGACGACCTCCGCATTGACGGTATGAACGTGTCGTTCTCCATTATTTTCGAAAAGCCCACCGATCCTTTCATCAAGTCGGTGCTCAAGTCAGCCGAAGCTGCCATCCACACGTACGTCAGCAAGGACGTCAACGTGGCTGTGAGCTTCAAGAGTCTGCAGACTGCACGCCCCGAAGCGGGCAAGATGCTTCCGCAGGTGAAGAACGTCATTGCCGTAAGTTCCGGAAAGGGCGGAGTAGGCAAGAGCACAGTGGCGGCAAACCTTGCCGTTGCACTGGCGCAAATGGGATATAAGGTGGGATTGCTCGACGCCGACATTTTCGGCCCCTCCGTACCAAAGATGTTCAGCCTCGAACAAGTGGAAATTTTTGGAGAGATGGTTGATGGGCGCCAACTCGTGATTCCTGCTTATAAATATGGAGTGGAGTTGCTCTCCATTGGTTTCTTCGTTAATCCCACGACGGCTACGCTTTGGCGCGGCGGCATGGCATCGAATGCGCTCAAGCAACTCATTGCCGACGCAAAGTGGGGTGAGCTCGACTTCATGATTCTCGACACGCCTCCCGGAACGAGCGACATCCACCTTACGCTCCTGCAAAACCTTGCTATCACGGGTGCAGTCATCGTATCGACGCCCCAGCAGGTGGCGCTCGCCGATGCGCGCAAGGGTATTGATATGTATCAGAACGAGAAAGTCAATGTGCCCATCCTCGGATTGGTTGAAAACATGGCGTGGTTCACGCCCGCCGAACTGCCCGAGAACAAGTACTACCTCTTCGGCAAGGAGGGCGTCAAGCGCCTGGCAGAGGAGATGGGCGTGCCTTTGCTCGGACAAATTCCTATTGTGCAGAGCATCTGCGAAAGTGGCGACGGTGGTGAACCCGTGGCATTGAGTCAGGACACGATTACGGCTGCTGCCTTCCGTGCGTTGGCTGAGCGCGTGGTCGAAGAAACAGAGTTCCGCAACCAGACGTTGCCTGCTACGACCATTGTCGAAATGACAAAGTAGAAAGTAGTTGAGCTGCTGCTCAACTACAATGGCTTATAAGGTTGTAAGGTTATAAGGTTTTGAGGTTTTAAGACTATGCAGCGTTCGATTAAGGTTATAAGGTTTTGAGGTTTTAAGGTTATGAGGGCTATGCAACGTGC
>JAZQXH010000048.1:0-5329 GCA_045632745.1 Alloprevotella sp. | reverse complement strand
GTCGCACGTGAAGTGGAAGCGCCCGTAGGTTTCGTGAACGAACTGCACCGTTTGGCGCATGCGCTCTGTGGGGAAACCTAATTGGCGGCAACTCAGATAGAGTTCGCCCACAATGCCCCATGCTACGGCATAACCGTGGAGAAGTGTGCGTCCTTCGTGCAGCGCGAGGCTTTCGAGTGCGTGGGCGGTGGTGTGAGCAAGGTTGAGCGCCTTGCGAAGTCCTTTCTCCGTGGGGTCCTGCGCTACGATGCCTTGTTTTACGCTGACGCTCTGCTCCACCAGTCGCTGGAGTCGGTCGTAGTCGGGGTTGTCGAGGTCGGTAGCGAGGTGGTCGCTCCACATGGCTGCGTTGCTCAGCAAGGCATGCTTGAGCATTTCGGCATAGCCCGAGCGGAGGTTTTGCGCATCGAGCGTGCGCAGGAAATGCGTGTCGATGACGACAGCTTCGGCTTCGCGGAAGGCGCCGATTTCGTTCTTCAATCCGTTGAAGTTGATGCCTGTTTTTCCGCCGACAGCGGCATCGACCATCGCGAGGAGCGTGGTCGGCACGTTGACAAAGGCAATGCCGCGTTTAAAGGTGGCTGCCGCAAATCCGCCAAGGTCGGTAATCATGCCCCCACCCAGGCAGATGAGTAGCGAGTGGCGCGTAGCTCCGCCGTCGCCGAGCATTTTCCACACATGGGCAAGGGATTCGAGCGTCTTGTACTCGTCAGTGGCTCCGATGACGATGGAAGTAGCCTGGCGCATCGCCGAACTTTCGTCAAGGCGCGGTTTGCAGAGTCGGTGCGTAGTTTCGTCCGTGAGCAGAAACACCTTATTGGGCTTCAGACGGGCGATGAGCGCATCGATTTCGGCTGCGGGAGAGTGGGTATAGATGATTTGTTGCATGCTGTTCGGTGGCATAGGAACGACTGTTGAGGAACTCGTGGAGAGGTGCTATTTTTTAAGATTGTCGCCCTCGAATTCTTCCACTGTCTTGCGGATAAACTCGGGAACCTCAACAGGACTTTGTGCCTTGAGCGAGAAGCATACGACTACCGTCTTGCATTCGCACACTACGACGCCGGTCTTGACATTCACCGCCTGCTGATGGAAGGTGAGGCTCTTCGAACCGATGCGCGAAATGCGGGTTTGCATTTCGATGTTGTCGCCATGGAAAATGGGGTGGTAGAAGTCAGCATTGATATTTGCCACCACAGGCACTACATCGCGGCGATAGAATTCAGAGTCGATGATGTTCATGAGGTAGTCCTCCTTGCCCAAATCGTAGTAGGCAAGGTAGGAGTTATTGTTGATATGTCCGAATCCGTCGGCATCGTTGAAACGAAGCTGAATGGGAATGCGGCGCTTGAAAACGGGTGCTTGATCCATGTGAAACGTATTTTTAGTCCAATATATTTGTTTTTGTGAATTATCATGCAAAGTTATAAATTTGTCAAGAAATGGAACTCCTTTTTATATAAATCACGCGCGTAAGGACAAAAGTTTCTCGGATTTTAGGGTGTTTTGAAGTCTCGGTTTTAGAAAATTGATTATTTTTGCCAACCAATGTAACAACAAGAAAATTTGATTTTATGCAAATCGGAGACAAGGTAAGATTTCTGAACGAAGTGGGTGGGGGTATCGTCACTCAGTTTGTAGATAATAAGACAGTGCTCGTTGAGGACAACGACGGCTTCGAAATTCCTATGCTCATCACGGAGTGTGTGGTGATTGACACGAATGATTACAACATTCCCATTGTACCCAAAAAGCAACCCAAACCTGCCGCTTCGGTGGAGCAACCCGCCATGGACGAGGAGGCTCATTTGTCGAAACCCATGACTTTCAAGCCGAAACCCTTGGAACGTCGTGGTGGCGACAAGGTAAATCTGTTCTTAGGCTTTACGCCGGTGAATATCACTGAACTTTCGCGCACGGAGTTCGACATGTTTATCATCAACGACTGTAACTACGCCATTACCTTTGCGCTCATGCAGCAGGAAGGCAATGCCCTGCGTCTGCGCCATGCCGGATGCGTGCAGCCCAACACGAAACTGCTACTCGAAACGTTCGAACGCTCGGCTTTGCCCGAACTCGAACGCCTCACATTGCAGGCTTTCGCTACGAAGGACGAGAAAACTTTCCTGATGAAGCAGCCCTTCAACGTGGGCATCCGTATTGACGGTCCTAAGTTCTACAAACTCCACACGTTTGGCGAAAGCATTTTCTTCGAAACGCCAGCCTACGTTGTCGATGTCGTGAAGGAGGATGCCCCCGTGCGCTCTATGTTTGTCAATGCCGAAGAACTGCGCGACGCCATGCTCCCCCAACCTGCGAAGGAGCGACCTAAGAACGAACCTGCGCGCAATGCGCAGAAGAACGGCATCGTTGAAATCGACCTCCACGCATCCGAAATTCTTGAAACCGAAAGTGGCATGTCCGCCAAAGACATTCTGGACTACCAGCTCAAAGTTTTCAACGAGGAAATGCAGAAATATTTGAAGAAGAAGGGCGCGAAACTCGTGTTTATCCACGGTAAGGGCGACGGTGTGCTCCGCAAATCCATCGAGCAGGAACTGCGTCGCAAGTACAAGACGTGTATCTTCCAGGATGCTTCGTTCAAGGAGTACGGCTACGGCGCTACGATGGTCATCGTGAAGTAGGATTTGCCGCAATCATAAGGTTACTTTCAACGTGTTGCGAGGTATGGCGCCGCCTCTCCGACTGCATTCCAAAACATGCTGCGCTGCATTTGCATCCCACCTCTTTGCCAACTCGTTTTTCAAAAAACTTGTTCACTAACACATGATTTCCACAAAACAAATTCAGATAAAGGATTACAACTACCCATTGCCCGACGAGCGCATTGCGAAGTATCCCAAAGCAGAGCGCGACTCCTCAAAACTCCTGCTCTACAAGGGCGGCGAGATTGCGGAGGACGTGTTCAAAAATCTGCCCGACCATCTGCCCGAAGGGGCGTTGATGGTTTTCAACAACACGAAGGTGATACAAGCGCGCCTGCATTTTCACAAACAAACGGGGGCGTTGATTGAAGTGTTTTGTCTGGAGCCACACACTCCGCTCGACTACCAACAATCGTTTGCACAGACGCGCCGCGTGACGTGGACGTGCCTGATAGGCAACCTTAAGAAGTGGAAGGAAGGGCGCCTGGAGCGAACAATCGTTGTGGGCGACAAGTCGGTAGTGCTTACGGCAGAGCGCATCGGTGAGAGCGGCACCGGTTTCGAGGTGGCTTTCGACTGGGGCGACGACCATGTTACGTTTGCCGAAGTGCTCGACGCCATTGGCGAACTGCCCATTCCGCCTTACCTCAACCGCTCTACGGAGGAAAGCGACCTCACGACGTATCAAACGGTTTATTCCAAAATCAAAGGTTCCGTAGCAGCGCCTACTGCGGGACTTCACTTCACCCCCTCCGTGCTCGACGCCATTTCCTCAAAGGGAATTGAGCGTTGCGAGGTAACGCTCCACGTAGGTGCCGGTACTTTCAAGCCCGTCAAGAGCGAGCAGATTCAGGACCACGCAATGCATGCCGAGTGGATAGCCGTTTCGCGCAGCGCCATCGAACGCCTGCTGGCTCACGACGCTGCTTGCATTGCCGTAGGCACCACTTCGGTGCGTACGCTCGAAAGTCTTTACTACGTAGGTGTACTGCTGTCGAAAAATCCCAACGCTACGCCCGACGAACTCCACGTTCCGCAATGGTTGCCCTACGACTATGCGACGGAGGAAGGCGAAAAACTCTCGCCCCGACAGGCTTTGCAGGAAATTCTCAACTACCTGGAGCGCGAACACCTCACTACGCTCCACACTGCCACACAAATCATCATTGCCCCCGGTTATCGCTACAACATCGTTAAAGCCATCATCACCAACTTCCACCAGCCGCAGAGCACACTCCTGCTCCTCGTCTCTGCCCTCATAGGCGACGACTGGCACAAGGTTTACGACTATGCGCTCAACCACGATTTCCGTTTCCTGAGCTACGGCGATAGTTCCCTGCTGATGCCTTAAAACAAAGGTCCTTCAGTCCGAAGACCCTTTCACAACGCTTAACCTAAGTCCTCACAACTTAATAATGACTAAATCAGACAATCAATCCGAACGCCTTCCGCTCGTCGATGAAGAAGGCAACGTAATCGGTTCTGCCACAAGGGGCGAGTGTCACGACGGCTCACACCGCTTACACCCCGTGGTCCATCTGCACGTGTTCAACGCCGAAGGCGAACTCTTCCTGCAGCGCCGACCCGCCTGGAAAGACATTCAACCCAATAAGTGGGACACAGCAGTCGGCGGCCACGTTGACTTTGGCGAAACCATTGAGCAAGCCTTGCTGCGCGAGGCGCAAGAGGAACTGGGCATCACGCAATTCGAACCCGAACTCCTCGACCGCTACATTTTCGAAAGTGCGCGCGACAGAGAGTTGGTCTATGCCTTCCAGACTGTTGTCAGCGAGTCGCCCGAACCCTCGGACGAGTTGGACGGCGGCCGCTTCTTTGCTCCCGAAGAAATTGAATTGCTGACGGGGAAAGGCTTCTTTACGCCCAACTTTGAGCAGGAATATCAACGCTTGTTTGGAAAAAATAAGACAGCGGAGTAATATTTTTTTGAAAAAAATGCAAAATTGCTTGTCGGAATGAAATATTCTTTCTAATTTTGCACTCGCAAACGGGAAACAAACATCCTTGAATGCGGAATGGCGAGATAGCTCAGCTGGTTAGAGCGTCGGATTCATAATCCGGAGGTCGTGGGATCATGCCCCACTCTCGCTACAAATACTTTTGACGTGTCAATTTCTTTGGCACGTCTTTTTTTTGTGTGTAAAACAAGCACTTTTTTAAGGTTGTGAGGTTATAAGGTGAGGTTGTAAGGTTATAAGGTCGCTTCGCTTGTGAGGTTTTAAGGTAACCAATCCGGATGGTCTCTCCTTTATTCGCTTCTGCTTATCAGCTTCGCAGTCTCCGCAAGGTTATTTATTCGCTTACGCTCATCAGTTTCGCAGTCTCCTTTCTGATTTCTCATTTCTCCTTTCCCCTCGCTTGTCTACTAAAAGTTGACAAAATTGCTTTGTCAACTTTTTTAACATCTGTTAACGTCGCTCAAAAAGTAAAAAAGTTTAAAACTTTAACTTCTGTTAAGAAAATCTTAGGAAGTTTAACAAAAAAATTTCGAAAAATCGAGGAATTTTTTCCTTCTTCAAAAGAAAAAAGTTTTTCTTCAAAGGAAAAATTTCCTACTTCAAAGGAAGAAAATCCTTCTTCAAAGGAAGTTTTCAGGAGAAAGGGCACAAAAAAAGGAGGGCAGCGATGCCCTCCTCAATCTTTAT
>JAZQXH010000047.1:0-10265 GCA_045632745.1 Alloprevotella sp. | reverse complement strand
AGGTATTAAGGTAGAGTGCAGAGTACAGAAAATAGAGAATAGAGAACAACTGCCATGCTGAATGCAAGCAAGCATTCAACTCAAACCATCCCCTTTACTAAGTTAAAGTTATGAGGTTTGACTTGAATGCTGTACGCTTGTACCGCATGGCAGTTGTTCTCTGTACTTTACACCCTCTTCTCTCTGGAAAAAATCGCCGAAATTTATTTATATATAGAAGGAGGTATTCCATTGAAAAATTGTAACTTTGCAAGTTGAAAAAGTCTGCTCGGACAACACGCTTAATGCATTGACGAATAGACGTTAGGCAAATTTATCAGAAAACGAAATCAATAACTAAAGGAAATGGCGTTGCCCGCATTTGCAACCAGCCTTTCCCACTATGACTATAGAAACATGAAAAAGTTTAACAGAACGCTTGTTACCTCTGCGCTCCCTTATGCCAATGGCGGAGTGCATATCGGACACTTGGCTGGAGTGTATGTTCCAGCCGACATTTATGTGCGCTACCTCCGCTTGCGCGGTGAGGAAGTGCTTTTCATCGGTGGTTCGGACGAACACGGTGTGCCCGTAACGATTCGTGCCAAGAAGGAAGGCATCACTGTGCAGCAGGTGGTCGATCGTTACCACAACCTGATTAAGGATTCGTTCGAGGGCTTCGGCATCTCGTTCGACGTGTATTCGCGCACCACTTCCGACACGCACAAGAAGCACGCGTCCGACTTCTTCCGCAAACTCTACGACAACGGCAAGTTTGTAGAAATGGAGACGGAGCAGTTCTACGACGAAGAGGCACAGGAGTTTCTCACCGACCGCAATATCAAGGGCGAATGTCCTCGCTGCCACGCTGCCGATGCCTATGGCGACCAGTGCGAAAAGTGTGGTTCAACGCTCTCGCCCGAAGAGTTAATCAATCCCTATAACGCAGCTACAGGCAATGCCCTCGTGAAGCGCAAAACAAGCCATTGGTACCTGCCCCTCAACGACCACCAAGAGTGGCTCGAAAAGTGGATTCTTGAGGACCACAAGGAATGGCGTCCCAATGTTTACGGACAATGTAAGAGCTGGCTGGACCTCGGCTTGCGTCCTCGCGCCGTGACGCGCGACTTGAACTGGGGTATTCCCGTGCCCGTCGAAGGCGCTGAGGGAAAGGTGCTCTACGTGTGGTTCGACGCCCCCATTGGTTATATCTCCAATACCAAGGAACTCCTTCCCGACACATGGGAAAAGTGGTGGAAGCAGGAAGATACGCGCCTCATTCACTTTATCGGCAAGGACAACATCGTGTTCCACTGCATCGTGTTCCCTGCCATGCTGAAGGCCGAAGGTAGCTACATCCTTCCCGACAATGTGCCCTCCAACGAATTCCTCAACCTTGAGGACGACAAAATTTCGACTTCGCGCAACTGGGCTGTGTGGCTCCACGAATACCTGGTGGACTTTCCCGGCAAGCAGGACGTGCTTCGCTATGTGCTGACAGCCAATGCGCCCGAAACGAAGGACAACAACTTTACCTGGAAGGACTTCCAGGCACGCAATAACAATGAGCTCGTGGCTGTTTACGGCAACTTCGTGAACCGCGCATTGCAGCTCACAAAGAAGTACTACGACGGCGTAGTGCCCACGCTTGGCGAACTCACCGAAGGCGACCAGCAGATGCTCGCAGAGTTCCAGGAAGTGAAGGCCGAAATGGAGCGCTTGCTCGATGCCTTCCGCTTCCGCGATGCGCAGAAGGAGGCCATGAACCTTGCCCGCATTGGTAATAAGTATCTGGCTGACAGCGAACCCTGGAAGGTGGTGAAGACCGACCCCGAGCGCGTCAAGACCATCATGCACCTCTCGCTTCAGCTCGTGGCAAACCTCGCTTTGGCGTTCGAACCCTTCCTCCCCTTCAGTTCGGCAAAGCTTCGTGAGATGATGAACCTCCCCGCTATGACTTGGCATCAACTTGGCGACATGAGCCTCGTAGCAGCCGGCCATCAGTTGGCAGAACCCGCCCTCCTCTTCGAAAAAATCGAAGACGATGCCATCAATCAGCAACTCCAGCGCCTCGAAGACATCAAGCGCCAGAACGAAGAAGCCAAGCGCCTCGAAGAAGCTAAGAACTTCAAGGCAAAGCCCATCAAGCAGGACGTAAGTTTCGAAGACTTTGAAAAACTCGACATCCGCGTAGGTACGGTGTTGGAGTGCGAACGTGTGCCCAAGGCCGACAAACTCCTGAAGTTCCTCATCGCCGACGGGCTTGAAAACCGCACCATCCTTTCAGGCATTGCGCAGCACTATAATCCCGAAGATTTGGTTGGCAAGCAAATCTGCTTCATCGCAAACTTCCCTGCTCGCAAGATTCGTGGCATCGAAAGCCAGGGCATGATTCTCTCTGCCGAAAACTTCGACGGTTCGCTCTCTGTGCTGACGCTCGACCGCGAAACGAAGCCCGGCTGCCCCGTAGTGTAAACCGAACGGAAGAAACATTTATCCTTTTTTTACGTACGCATTGAATGAAACAAAGGTCCACTAACCGCAATATTCAAAAGACAGGAACCAGCACAAAGTTTGAACTCACCAACGGTGTGCTGCCCATCGCTATGAACCAATATGCAGAAATGGGACTTTCGGAGTTTGAAGAAGCGGTACGCAAGGAAATGGATGAAAATCCTGCACTTGAGGAAAAGGACGATTGGGACAACGAAGGACTCTATTCCGCTTCCGACGATGAAAATTCGGGCGAAAGCAAGTCCGACGAAGAGCGCGATGACATTGGGCGCGATGAAGATTACGACAGCGGGCGCGACGACACTCCCCACGACGACGACGGGCTCGACCTTTCCGACTACGTGGGAGCAGAACCGCGCTACGCTCCCGAATTTGTCATGGTAGAAAGAGCTGCGAATTCGCAAACTTTCTACGAATCGCTGCTGGAGCAAATGAACGATTTCGACCTTTCGGAGCAGGACCAGGACATCATGCGATTCCTCATTAGCAATCTGGATAGCAATGGTTACATGACGAAAGAAATCATCGACATCGTTTATGAGCTCGACTTTAGATTCTACGTCAGCACGACAGAAGAGCATGTCGAACATTTGCTCCACATACTGCAATCCTTCGACCCTCGCGGACTGGGAGCACGCAATTTGCAGGAATGCCTGCTCATTCAGGTAAAGGCGCTGCCACAGACAACTCCTCTGCGAGCCGCAGCCATCAAAGCGCTGAACGATTACTTTGAATGTTTCGAAAGCCTTGACTGGCCCCGTCTGAAGCGCAGACTGAAACTGAACGATGAAGATTTCGAAAGTTTGCAGCGCTTGTTTAAGCGATTGAACCCTAAACCCGGCAACCAGCTGAACGTAGGCATCGAGGATCAGGCACCAACGATTGTTCCGGATGTATTTATTGACATCACTCACGAGGGCGAACCCGCTATAAGTCTCAACCACGGAAGAGTGCCCGAACTTTGCGTAAGTCTGTCGTACGCAGAAACCATCAAGCATTATGGCGAACAGCGCGACAAACTTACGAAGCAGATGGAGGACCAACTGCTCTTCGTGCAAAGCAAGGTGGATGCTGCAAAAACATTTATCAACCTCGTAAATTTGCGCTATTTGGCTTTGACTTCTGTGACAGAAATCATCCTGGAAGTGCAGCGCGAGTTCTTCCTGAACGAAGACGACGAAACATTGCTTAAAACTCTGAGGATGGAGGACGTGGCAAAACGTTTGTCTATCGACATCAGTACCGTTTCGCGTATCGTAAAAGGCAAGTTTTTGCAAACAATGTATGGTGTGTATCCCATGAAGTTTTTCTTTATGTCGTCGTTCACGACAGAGGAGGGCGTAGAAATCATGGGGCAGCACGCAATGCTAAAACTCAAAGAAATCGTTGACAACGAAGACAAAACGTCTCCCTATTCCGACGACCAGCTTGCGGCTGAGATGAAGAACGCAGGTTTCCCTATCGCCCGCCGCACAGTGGCAAAATATCGCGACCGCCTGCACATTCCCGAAAAGCGCTTGCGAAAGCAAAAGAAGTGAGTTGTTGTTTCCACTTCGACAGGCTGATTCTTCTCCATTAATTTGCAAGAGTCCTCACCTGTCAAATTGAAACACTTAGATATAGAAACAACCTTTAATGAACATCAATAGGTTATTACTCCTTGCGGCACGCCTGTTCTCGCAGTTGACGAGTCCGTTTTACCTCCCTGTATTGGCGTTCGTGCTGGTATTTAGTTTCAGCCACCTACGACTGCTGTCGTGGCAATACAAATTAATTATCATCGCCCTCGTCTATTCGTTTACGGCTCTGCTCCCTCGATTGGTAATCTTCATTTACCGAAAGCTCAACGGTTGGGGACATCGCCACTTGGGTCACCGCGAGAAGCGATACGTGCCTTACATCATCTCCATTGCGAGCTATGCCTCGCTCCTGCATTTCATGTACAAATTGTATCTGCCGCACTTCACCATGCGGTTTATCATTGGAGCGTTGGTGTTGCAGTTTGTATGCTTGCTGCTCAATTCAAAGATTAAGGTGAGCACACACGCTGCGGGTGCCGGCGCTGTTGTAGGCGCATTGATGGTTATAGGCATTGCCTTCAATTTCAATCCTATCCCCTGGGTGTGCGTAGCCATTTTGTACACAGGACTTGTGAGCACTGCGCGCTATTTTTTGCGTGTGCACACTTTAAAGGAGATAGGCATCAGCGTTGGAGTAGGGTGGCTCTGTGGCATTCTTTGCATGCTTTAGTCCCCGACACTTTTCGACGTATCAAACAGAATTAATCTTATAACAAATAATAACTATGACACCACTCGTAAGCATTATCATGGGTAGCACCAGCGACCTTCCCGTTATGGAAAAAGCTGCAAAGTTTTTCGACGAAATGGAGATTCCCTTCGAAATGAATGCCCTTTCGGCTCATCGCACTCCCCAGGAGGTTGAGGCGTTTGCAAAGCAGGCTGAGGTGCGCGGTTTGAAGGTAATTATTGCTGGCGCAGGTATGGCAGCAGCGCTCCCCGGCGTGGTAGCGGCAAGCACAAACCTCCCCGTAATCGGTGTGCCTATCAAGGGTATGCTCGACGGACTCGACGCGATGCTCTCCATCATACAGATGCCTCCCGGAATTCCCGTGGCAACAGTGGGCGTGAACGGTGCGCTCAACGCAGCCATCCTCGCAGCGCAGATGATTGCCCTCAGCGATAAGGACTTGGCAGCAAAATTGGCGGCTTACAAAGAAAATCTGAAGTCAAAGATTGTGAAGGCCAATGAAGACCTCGCAGCTGTAAAGTACAACTTCAAAGTAAATTAATCCGACCTATGCGCTACTATCATTGCGGACCCGAACTCTTCAACTACACTCCGCGCAAGTCGCACGAAGTGATGGTAGGCAATCGTCCCTTGGGCGGTGGCCATCCGTTGCGACTGCAGAGCATGACTACGACGGCTACGACTGATACCGACGGTTCCGTAGCACAGTGTAAGGCGATTATCGAAGCCGGAGGCGACTACGTGCGCCTCACAACGCAGGGCACCATCGAAGCGCGCGCCCTCGAACCCATTCGCAAGGCGCTCAACGAAATGGGACTTACACAGCCGCTCGTGGCCGACGTGCACTTCAATCCCAATGTGGCAGACGTAGCAGCTACGATTGTCGAAAAAGTGCGCATCAATCCCGGAAACTACGTTGACCCCGCACGCACGTTCAAGGAACTCGACTATACCGACGAGGAATACGCTGCTGAATTGCAGCGACTCGAAGAGCGCTTCGTGAAGTTGCTCGACATTTGCAAGGAACACAACACTGCGTTGCGCATCGGTGTGAACCATGGTTCGCTCTCCGACCGTATTATGTGTCGCTACGGCGATACGCCCGAGGGTATCGTAGAGAGCTGCATGGAGTTCCTCCGCATTTGCGTCAAGCAGAACTTCCGCAACGTAGTCATCTCCATTAAGGCGAGCAACACCGTAGTAATGGTGCGCTCCATGCGCCTGCTTTGCGCTGTGATGAAACAGGAGGGCATGACCTTCCCGCTCCACCTCGGCGTGACCGAAGCCGGCGAAGGCGAGGACGGACGTATCAAGAGCGCTGCCGGCATTGGAGCACTCCTTGCCGACGGTATTGGCGACACACTCCGCGTGTCGCTCAGCGAAGACCCCGCTTGCGAAATCCCCGTAGCCTATAAGCTTGCGTCCTACGTTGTAGAATCGCGCAATGGCCATCAACCCATCACGGCGCGTGCTTGTGGTGCGTTCGACTGGTTGCACCCCGAGCGCCGACCTACGCATGCCGTGAAGAACATCGGCGGACAACACGAACCCATCGTCATTTCGTGCCGACTGGCAGGCGAAGAAGACTTCGGAACCATCCAACCCGACTATATTTATTGTGGCGAAAAGTTGCCTAAGACGAAGCTGGACAGTGTGGGCTACATCCTCGATCTCCACGCATGGAAAGGCGAGGCAAACACGTATCCCTGCTTCACGTCAAAGGTGCTTCCGCTCATCGGGCAGTGCCAGGCGGAACTTAAGTTCCTCTTCCTTACTTACACCGGACTCACTCCCGAAGTCAAAGCCTTCCTGCGTCTGCACCCAGAAGTAGTCATCGTGGCGCAGAGCAACCACGCCACCCGCCTGGGCGAACAGCGTGCGCTCATCCACGAACTGTGGAGCGAAGGGCTCACACACCCTGTCGTAGGCTTCCAGCACTATAACTTAGTGGAAGCGCAGCTCGAAGATTTTCAAATTCGTGCTGCTGCCGACTCGGGCGCACTCCTCTTCGACGGCTTGCTCGACGGCATTTGCCTTTTCAACAATCCTCCGCAGGGCAGTCGCAACATTCCGCTCGCGCGCCAGGACGATGCGGCCTTCGGCATACTTCAGGCCACACGTCAGCGCACTACGAAGACGGAATATATCTCCTGTCCCGGTTGCGGCCGAACACTCTACGACTTGCAGGCTACCATTGCGCGCATCAAGGCAGCTACGGCTCACCTCAAGGGCTTAAAGATTGCCATCATGGGATGTATCGTCAACGGTCCCGGCGAAATGGCTGACGCAGACTACGGCTACGTAGGCGCAGCACGCGGAAAGGTGAGCCTCTATCGCGGCAAGCAGTGCGTCGAGAAGAACATCCCCTCGGAAGAAGCGGTGGAAAAACTCCTTCAGCTCATCGACAGCGACCGCGCTCAGCAGCAATAATCAGAAAATCAGCACTGAGAGCGCCAGCATCCTCCGTTTTTAATTTATTAACACGTAAAACTTTATCGGCTCAAAATAAAATCGTACATTTGCCGCCGAATTTTAAAAATACAACACAAAAATGAAAAATCTTAGTTATGCGCTTGGTATGATCATCGGTCATAACCTCAAGAACATGAATATTGAAGGACTCGAAGTCAACGAATTTGCACAGGCTGTAGCAGACGTTATCGCCGACAAGGAAACTCGCCTTGGCGACATCGAAGCTCAGACACTCGTGCAGAAGTACATGCAGGAAAAGGAAGCTGAGCAGAGCAAGGCGCTCCGCGCTGAAGGCGAAGCTTTCCTCGCTGAGAACGCAAAGAAGGACGAAGTCGTAGTGCTCCCCAGTGGTTTGCAGTACACAGTGCTCACTGAAGGCACAGGCAAGAAGCCCTCGGCTACCGACAACGTGAAGTGTCACTACGAAGGCCGCCTTATCAACGGCACAGTGTTCGACAGCAGCTACAAGCGTGGCGAACCCGCAGTGTTCCCCCTCAACGGCGTGATTGCCGGCTGGACAGAAGGCGTGCAGCTCATGGGCGAAGGCGCTAAGTTCCGCTTCTTCATCCCCTACAACCTCGCTTATGGCGAACGTGGTGCAGGTCAGAGCATTCCTCCCTACGCAGCATTGATTTTCGACGTAGAACTCATCGAAGTCCTCTAATTCCCCATTAAGTTTATAATATAAAAAAAATAATACAATTATGAAAAAAATCACACTTCTCGCTACTATGGCAGCTGGCGTTTTGTTTACAGCTTGCGAAGGTGGTATCAACAATGCAAACCTCAAGACAGGTGTTGACACATTGACTTATGAATTGGGTATCGCTTCATCTCCCGGCGAATACCTCGTGAGCTATCTTCAGCGCATGGGTTGCGACTCAACCGACGTAGCTGAATACATCAAGGGTTTCAAGGCTGGTATGAAGACCGACGACTCTAAGGTGGCTTACAACCTCGGTCTTCAGCATGGTATGCAGACTAAGTCTCAGATGTTGACTAACGTATCTAAGCAGGTGTTTGGCGAAGAAAGTACTGAAAAGTTGAACGACAAGCTCTTCCTCCAGGGTTTCATGGACATGATCGAAGGCAAGGTAACTATGACGCTCGACTCTATTCCTATGACACAGCAGTTGGCTCAGCAGGAAGTTAACATTCGCATTCAGAAGATTACTGAAGAACGCGAAGCTGTAGAATACGCTTCTAACCTCAAGGCAGGTCAGGACTTCCTCGCAGCTAAGGCACAGGAAGAAGGCGTTGTAGCGCTTTCTAACGGCATCTACTACAAGGAAATCAAGGCAGGCAAGAAGAATGGCAAGAAGCCTACTCTCGACGACAAGATTAAGGTGGCTTACAAGGGCACACTCATCGACGGCACAGAGTTCGACAGCAACAGCAGCGTTGAATTCCCCCTCGCACAGATGATTGAAGGCTGGAAGCTCGCTATCCCCGAAATGACAGAAGGCAGCAAGTGGGAATTGTATATTCCTCAGGAATTGGCTTACGGCAAGCGCGGTTCTATGCCCACAATCCAGCCCTACTCAGCATTGGTGTTCGAAGTAGAACTCTTTGAAGTTGTAAAGCCCGCTGCTAAGAAGTAATCCTCTTTGCACGAAGGTCAAAACAGATTTAACATAGCAAACAATAGAGTGGGGCATGAAATCCGCAAATGGCTTCATGCCCCGCTTTTCTTTTACTTAATGATTATGAAAAAGACGCTTATTATGGTCCTCGCCGCACTCGTTTGCGCAGGCACTCAGGCACGCTCTAAGAAGCGCGATAAGAAAAAAGCAAAAAAAGAATTTGTCAACCCCATACAGCCCGTAGCGGCTGACTCACTCAGCTATGCACTCGGCGTGGTGCAGTCAGCGTCGCTCGTGCAGTATCTTCAGCAGCGCGAAGCTGTTGACACAGCGCTCATCGACGTAGCTTTCGCGGGCGTAAACAGCAACCTCCCTGCTGAGGAAGTGAAGCGCGTACTCGCTTTCGCTGCCGGACTCAAGATTCAGCAGATGAATCAGCAAATGCTCCCCGGACTCAACCGCGACCTCACCGGCAAGGAAGACACTACTTACGTACAACTCCCCCTCATGAACCAGGGCTTGCACGACGCTGCAAAGGGCAGCCTCAGCATGATGTCGGCAGAGCAGGCACAAGCGCTCGTACAGCGCCAGCAGGAGCACCTGATGGGCAACCTTCGCATTGAAGGCGAACGCTTCCTCGAACAGAATAAGGATGCAGAAGGCGTAGTGACGCTCCCCAGCGGTTTGCAATACAAGATTTTGACACAAGGCACAGGCGCCGTAGCTGCTGATTCATCTATGGTAGAAGTTCACTACGAAGGCCGCCTTATCAACGGCACCGTCTTCGACAGTAGCTACCAGCGTGGCAAGACGGCTTCGTTTAAGCCTACACAAGTCATCAAGGGATGGCGCGAAGCGCTCTGCCTCATGCCCGAAGGTTCAACTTGGGAACTCTACGTGCCCCAGGAACTCGGATACGGCGAAACTGGCACGCGCAACATTCCTCCCTTCTCAACCCTCATCTTCAAGGTGCAGGTCATCAAGGTGAAGTAATGCAACGAAAAAAGAGCATAGAGAGTTTTTAGAGCACAGAGTACAGAGTACAACTGCCGTGCGGAATGCAAACCAGCGTGCAAACCAGCGTTCGACTCTAACCCTCTCGTCTACTAGTTTACTTGTTTACTCGTCTACTATCTACGAAATTTTGCAAAATTTCGTAGATACGTTTTTTTAACATCTCTTAACGTCGCTCAAAAAGTAAAAAAGTTTAAAACTTTAACTTCTGTTAAGAAAAACTTAAGAAGTTTAACAGATTTTTTCGGAAAACAGCGCAAATTTTTCCTTCTTCAAAAGAAAAAAGTTTTTCTTCAAAGGAAAAATTTCCTACTTCAAAGGAAAAAAATCCTTCTTCAAAGGAAGTTTTCAGGAGGAAGGTCACAAAAAAAGGAGGGCAGCGGTGCCCTCCTCAATCTTTATGCAAATATACAACAGAAATCGGCGATCTCC
>JAZQXH010000046.1:0-10478 GCA_045632745.1 Alloprevotella sp. | reverse complement strand
GCGCAAAGGAAAAATATGAATCAACAGCAGGATGGAACGAGTTTACAAATATTGTAGAACTCAATAAAGTTGAGTCAATTCATGTGGATGAGCAAGGCGTGAGATATGAACTGAATGTCATAAACGAAACGTTCATGGCGATAGGCTACACCGAACACTTATCTACAGATATTGTTTTGCCTGCTACAATTTATAGTGTGCCCGTAAACGCCATTGCTGCGGAGGCATTTAAGGACGCTGAAATCCAAACCCTCGTTATTCCTGCCACAATCCAGGAAGTGGGCGATGATGCATTTGTGGGTTGTACGGAATTACGCTGGGTGGACTGGCAGGCACAGGCACAAGCACGTGCGGAATGCTTTGACGCTCCCGAGGCGCATGGCAATATGCTGCTGTTCTGCTACGGCGAAGAAGCGCCGGACTATGCAGGCAACGTGGTGGTCAACGGAAAAGCCAAGGAGATTGCGCTGATGGATGCACGACCCTATGCTTCGCCCTACGACTACGAAGCGGAAAACATATTTTTCACTAAGACGTTTACGAAAGAAACGATGATTGGTACGGGTGCCGGATGGGAAGGTATCGTAATGCCCTTCGACGTAGAACGAATCGTGTTTGGCGACAAGGTGATTGCTCCTTTCGGTGCGACAGGACTGTACAGCGACATTCCTTGCTGGTTGGCGCAGATGAAGGACGAAAACTTCGTGATGACCGACGCTATCAAGGCTGACGAAGCGTACATCATGGCGGTGCCCAACAGCGAGGCGTACGATGACGACTACAATGTAGAAGGCGACGTACGATTCGAAGCCACCAATGCTGTAGTGAAAGCAACTGCAAATTCGGCAACTGCGCCTGCTAACGAACATGCGCTCGTGGGAACATACGAACCGGTGGAAATTAATGCTGACGTCTTTGCGCTGAACGATGACGGTTACTGGAACGAATACGAAGGTCTGATGGCACCCGGTTCGGTGTTCGTTCATGGCTTGCGCGAAGTTCGTCCATTCGAGGCGTATGTGCGCAGCACGAAGGCGCTGCAAATGGCGTGCCTGAAGATTGGCAGCGTATTGCCAACACATATTACAAGCATGCAAAGTGGAAAGGCTGACGCCGAAGCATGGTACACATTGCAGGGCAAACGCCTGAACACGAAACCTGTGCAGACCGGATTCTACCTCCATGGCGGAAAACTGGAATTCGTGCGCCAGCAATAAAATAGCTGTATATAAAAAAGGAGACTGCAAAGCGAGCGATTGCTTTGCAGTCTCCTTTTTTATTAGGAACTGCGAAGCTGATGAGCGTAAGCGAATAAACGAGATGGTCAGGTTCGAGCGCTTGCTGCCACGCAGGCATTCATTCCGCAGGGCAGTTGTACTCTGTACTCTAAAAAAGTTGCATAGCCTTAAAACCTTATAACCTCACTACCTTAAAAACATATTCCCTCAACAAACAACTGCTTTGTTTATTCTCACTTACACAGACTTTCGCGAGCCATGCTCGCACCATCCGGATGGTAGAAAAGACGCTGAAGGCGTCTCCCTCGATAACACTAAGTTTGTCCCACAAATGGCGAAGCCAATAAAAGACAAACAAAAAAAACAGGGAGTTTGAGCGAAGCGAATACCCCCGGCGCAATCCATTAGGTAAGTGCACCTTGAAGAGGTGCCCCAACAACGAGGATTGAATAGCAAAGTGCTGGGGCACCCATTCAGGGTGCACATACCCACACATAAATCCCCGAGTGCACTGGCGTGTACCCGGGGTAATTGAGCGGTGACGCCTTCAGCGTCATATATAAATAATGTGCGGACGGTTATTGATTACCCAAAACAATCTCGTTTGTTTATACTATTCTATTGCTGTCCGGTAAACTTTGAAACGGCACACTTTATGTATCCACATCCCCGATAAAATGGTGATGTGGATATTATTTTTGAAAAGTAAGCCCCCTTACTCAAATAATAGCAACTATTGCTGTCCGGTAAAATGTGTACTTTTGCCCATGTTTCAAAAATGTTTTTGTGGTGAAAACAAAGAAACAAAAAAGAAGCTGAACTCCAACATGGAATTCAGCTTTTTTGTGATGCAAAAAAAAAGTTTACCGGACAGCAATAAAAAGTGTTATTCCTTGATGCGTAGTTCCCAACAAGCAACGGCTGCGGCGGCTGCTACGTTGAGCGAATCGACGCCGTGCTTCATTGGTATGCGTACTACGTAGTCACTGCTGTCTATGATAGATTGGGGGAGTCCGTCGCCTTCGGTGCCCATGATGAGGGCGAGGCGTGGGATTTGCTTGAGTTCGGGGGCGTCGAGTGGGAGGGAGTTGTCGCTCAGCGCCATTGCTGCCGTCTTGAAACCTAATGGTTTGAGTGCTTGTGCGCCTTCGGGAATCCATGTCCAGGGAACCTGGAAGACTGTGCCCATAGACACGCGGATGGAGCGACGGTTGAAGGGGTCGCACGAGGTGGGCGTGAGCAAAACGGCGTCGATGCCGATGGCTGCTGCTGAGCGGAAGATGGCGCCGATGTTTGTGGCATCGACTACGCCATCGATGACGACAATGCGACGTGCTTCTTTCGTGACCTGCTCGAGCGACAACGGCTCGGGCCTACGCATGGCGCAGAGCACTCCGCGTGTGTGCGTATAGCCCGTGAGGGTGGCGAGCATTTCGCGGCTGCCGGTATAGACCGTGAGGTCGGGGCATCGCTCGATGATGGTTGCGGCGTCGCCCTCGATGTGGCGCTCTTCGCAGAGCAGGGATAGGGGCGCGTAGCCTTGATTGAGGGCTACGTTGATGACTTTCGGACTTTCGGCAATGAAGATTGCCTGTTCTGGGTTGAGGCGGTTGCGCAGTTGGGCTTCGGTGAGGGAGGTGTATGGGGCTAACTCGGGATGGTCGAGCTGGGAGATGTGAACGATGGGCATATTTTACTCTATGTGAGAAAGACTTGGTCAGTTAGAAGAATTGATTATCACCTTGATGGACTTTACAGCTCGTAAATGGTAGGTGCGTTTTGCACCACATGCTGTGAAACTTCCTTTGTCCCAATTAAATGAGGTTTTCGCGTCTTCACATAAATAGCGTATTGTTGTACTACCAACAGAACCTGTTGACAGGATGGGGAACCCATTCTCTTCTAATGTCTTATTAGTTTCTTCAAGATAGAAATTTCCCAATAGGTCGTACATATATCTTGCTTCTTCTTCTGTGGGAATGCGCCAGTTTGATAAATCACCTTCCATGTATGCTGCTGCTGTTTTTATAGCAACGTCACTTGAGGTTTCACTTTGTGCACTTGGCATGTCTTCCCATTCCTTTTTGCTTAGCAGAACAACCTCAGCAGATTCTTCTCCGAAGGCTTTCATAACAAGACCGACAAAGTGTCCGTTCCAAACATCTCCTTCTTTAGGATACTCTGTCGCATAGAAGATTTCATTGTTTTGAGGTTGGTCGTTGTTGTCTTCTGTAGGTGGAACTTCTTCTGTGGATGTTTCTTTCCCAAATTTGAAATCAATGGTTTTTGTTTCGTTCCATTCCCCAATTTCTATTTGATTGTTGAGAGCAAAACCTTTTTCGAAGCTACCATTGATGATGTATGGCGTATTTTCTTCCAGAGGAGTAGGATGAGAGAAACTATATGTGTTTTGAGACGTAGGTTGCTTGATAGTTATGCTCATATTGAGCGTTTTATTACTGCTTGGCAATGTATAAAATTTATCGGCTTTCCATACGTTGTTTCCTTGGGCCTTGAGCTTAACAGTTGCCGCAGTTTGTCCGGAGGTAGAACCGTTGAGCGAAATTTGATTATTCAACAAAGAAAAACTAACGCTTACATCAGTAGCATCCTCAGGGATGTCGCTAAGAGTCAGATCTATCGAAGCTACCTTGTTGTATAACAAAAGAGTGAGTGTGGCGTCTTTTGTTATATTTACGTCAGAACTTCCCATTCTGATGGGACAATTGCTAAAGTTAGTACTGGGTAACGAAAGTGTGCTATTGACGTTGTTGATATTTTGTGTATTTGTTAATCCTGAAAGAGCGACAATGTGATAATCTCCTTTTGCAAGATTCATTTCTAAACTTTCGTTAAGGTCGTTGATTGTTATACATTCCTTCAAAATGTTGTTTTGTGCATCGAAGGCATAGACATTCAGTGGAAGACTTTCTTCCATGTTGTCTGAAGCTCGGGTTTTGATTTTTATCTGCGTTTGTTCGCTTGATATTTCTTCTTGCAAATCCAACTGGTTGCATGAACATAAAACTGCAAAGATGATAAGATTTACTAATGATAGGGATTTCATGGTGATGGTAGTTTATTAAAATTTTACATTAACAGTGTCTTTGCTTGTAACTCCTATGTAATTGGCTTGTAATTGCGCAGACGTGTTGGGTATTATTTCAAAGAGTGGAAGTATAGGTGAGCTTTTTATAGTGTGCAGAAGTTCGGATTTCTGCGTGTTGTTGTCTGTTTGAGATAAAAGGCGTAGTGCCATGAATGGTTCTTCCGGTAGTTGAATTGTAAGTGTGATAGTTGTATCCGGTGAAGTTGTGATTTGTATATTTTCAATTGTTTCACCCTCTGTAAGTGTTAGGGGAAGTTGTGTTTTGAGCGAGTCAATTAGGTCGGTGAGTCTTGATTGGGGTGACGTGTTGATTTCTTTTTTAGGTTTTAGCATTTCAGCTATTTGCTCTTCTGTAAATTTTATTAGTAATTTTATTGAAGGGTCGGTAGCACTTTGGTAGCTAAATTGAGCGGAAACTCCAGATTCTTTGAGTAACGAAAGGAGCTCTTGCATTTCACTACGTTGGCTTGTTAGCATCGCTGAGATATCTTGTCGTAGTGTTGAGTAATTTGATGATTTTAGCCAATCTACGTCTTCGTCATGGATGGAGTAGGCAAATAATGCTGTTGTGTCTGTTAATGTGATGCCCATGAAGTTTGATTTTGAGTGAGGATGAATAGGGGTTGGGCATTGTTTGTTGGTTTGTTCGACGTATAATTCAAGAGGAGATTTGCTTTTACTACAGGAAGAGAGTAGTAATAATATGATGAGCGGAAGAATAGAGAGACGCATTGGATGAGTGGCTTTTTATGGGGAAAGTTAATTGTATTATTAACTGTATTTGTATAATGAAAATAGACGAGCTGTAGGTGGTAAGTTTAAGAATTTAACACCTTTTTTGCTCGTCTATATGGTAAATTAGTCGATCATTACTTTTACGATGAGCTTACGTAGCGTGCCTTCGCCGATAATTGGGGCGTGGGCATCTTCAGGATAAACGATATAGAACTCTCCCGGCATAACGGTGAAGTAAGTCGTTGGTTCTTCGGCATAGAGTGCGAAATCGTTGTCAGTGTCGAATGGTGCTTCGCTCGTGCCGAGGTTTGAAAGATGTTTCCAGCCTACGATTTCTTTGCCACTGAGGGGGAAGTGTATGTCGATGTATTTTTGGTGTACTTCCAGTTTTTGTGTTTCGGCAGGAATTAGTTTTGCGTCGGCTACGTTGATAAAGAGTTTATCGCTATCTAAAACGATGCGCTCAGCTGGAACTTTTGTTAAGTCGTTGGCTTTGATGTAGTCAAAAACTTGCTTGAAAAGTGGGTGAAGCGATTCGTATCGACTGCTGTCAGAAATGTGTGAAAGAATCATGTTTTTCAGTAAGAATGTGAGTTTATGGTAGAAGCAGATTATGATGTTTCTTGCGAAAAATCTTAATGCTGTCAGTTTTGTCGTTTTGAAACTCCATAACCTGCTTTGGGTGCTCGTTTATCGCTTTGCGATTTCGTCTAAAATTGTCCAGCACTGGAAAAGACCGCGAGGAACGTGGAAACAGCCCTTCCACTTGCCGCCCTTGAGCGTCAGGAGTACTTCGCCCTGGCGGTTGAGGTAGCCAAACCATTCGGGGTGTTCCTTGTCAGCAAAGTGTTCCCATGTGTAATTGTGAACCTTTTCAAACCATTCAAGACATTTCTGATTGCCGGTGAGCTGATACCCCTTAATCATCGTGATGAGCGTTTCTATGTGTACCCACCAGAGTTTTTGGTCCCATTCGAGTTGCTGGAGTGGATGGCCTAAGCGGTCCATGAAGTAGAAAATTCCGTCGTACTGCTTGTCCCAACCATATTCCACTTCTTTGAGCGCAATGTCAACAGTTTTTTCGATAAGAGCTTGGTCGCCAAGTCGCTTGCCGAGGTCCATGATGAACCACATGGCTTCGATAGCATGGCCGGGATTGAGCAAGCGTCCGTCCATGCAGTCGACAAGTTCGTTGTTAACGCCAAGGTGTTCAACGATGAGTCCGAGTTCGGGGCGGTAGAATACGTCCATCACCTCGTGAACGCATTCCTTGATTTTTTCTTCGAGGAAGTCCTTTTCGAGCAAAGGCTCAATTTCGAGTGCTACGTTGCAAAGAATCATGGGCAGAGCAAAACTCTTGAGTGCACGCGCACCGGGCGATGCTTTCGACCACTTGCCCTTGGGATTGTCCACTTTTGAGAGCACGATTTCGAATGTGCGCTTAGCGATGTCGGCATATTCTTCGTTGCCGGTTGCTATGGCGAGTTGTCCGAAAGCGATTACGGCAAAGGTGTAGGAGAAGATGTTGTAGGGCTCAACGAGTGGGTGACCTTCGCGGTCGAGTGCGAAGTACCAGTTGAGGTTGCCATCATGACCGTATTTTTTCAAGAATTCAGCGCCTTGAATGGCTGCATCGAGCCATTCCTGCTTCTTTTCTACTTTGTTGTAGAGCGTAGCAAACATCCACACTTCGCGTCCTTGAAGCCAAATGAATTTGTCTGTGTCGAATACCGAACCGTCGCGTTCGAGGCAGGTGAAGAATCCGCCAAATTCCTTGTCCTGAGATTTTTCGAGCCAGAAGGGGATTACCTTGTCGAGCAATTCGGATTTGTATTGCTCAGCTAATTTCTTAAAGTCCATGATTTGATATGATTTTATTGGTTTTAAACAAATCGAGCTGATAGGAAAATTCAGAGAAAAGCGAGGATAATAATTGTGAGAAGTAGCTTTGCTTAAAGAATTTTCTATCAGCTCGAAGTGAATAGGTTTGTTTTTATTGATGTAAATTATGATTGCTTCTTAGCTTGCAATCCTGGAATGAACGAAAGGGCTAATGCTACGATGATGCAGACTGCCATACCGATAAATCCGTAGAGCAAGAAGCTTGTTGGAGTGAATGCGTTCATCCAGAACACTACTGCTTCGCCAACGATGAACCCTGTCATTGCAGCGATTCCGCCAACGCGCTTGCAGAATATTCCGACGAAGAACAAACCTCCTAAACCGCTTGAGAGAAGTCCTAAAATCGTGTTGAAATAGTCCAGCAACGAGAGAATTTCCCATGTAGCCATAAGCAAGGCGATAGCAACTCCGATGAGTCCAGAAATCATACATGCCCAACGTGCTACTTTCAGCATGCCCTGGTCGGATGTAGAGGGTACAAAACGCTTGTAGAAGTCAACGCTAAATGCTGTGGAGATAGAGTTGATGTTCGACGAAATCGTTGACATGGTTGCTGCGAAGATAGCGGCAATAAGGAGCCCAGCAAGTCCTGCAGGCATTTGGCTGGTCATGAAGAAGGGGAAGATGGCATCGGATTTTGCCATAGTGTAGTCCAGTTCAGCGGGGTGGGTCTTGAAGAATGTGTAAAGCCCTGTTCCGATGAGGTAGAACGATACGCTGATGAAGACCGACATGACGCCGTTGAGCAGAATACCACGTCCGGCTCCCTTCTCGTCCTTTGTGGTCATGTAGCGCTGAATCACGGTTTGGTCGGAAGTGTAGGAAATGAGGTTGTTTGCCAAACCGCCGAGGATAATTACCCAAATCGTAGCACTGGTAAAGTCGAACGTGTAGTCGAACAAGCGGAACTTTTCGTTGTCGATGGCAATGTCCATAAAACCTGTAAATCCGCCCTCAGTATTAACGATGAGATAAACTGCTGCGAGAATCGCTCCGCCTACGAGGATGATGCCCTGCACGACGTCGCCCCATACAACTGCCTCAACACCGCCCATGGTGCAGTAAATAATGGTGATTAAGCCCATGAGGATGATGCAGAGATAGATGTCGATGCCTGTTACGGCTGTCAGTGCCAAAGAGGGGAGGTAAAGCACCAAGGCTGTGCGAGCTACCATGAAGGTGATGAACAGTGCGCTGGCTGTGATGCGTGTGGCAGCATTGAATCGCACCTCGAGGTATTCGTAAGCACTCGTGAGGTTGAGCTTGCGGAAGTAGGGGAGATAGTACTTCACCACGGGGAACGACACGATGAGAATCGTGATGAGCATGGGGTAATAGGTCCAATCCGTTGCGTATGCCTTTGCGGGTATTGCCATATAAGTGATGGCGCTGAGCATTGTGGCGTAGATGGAGATACCTGCTGCCCACCAGGGAATGCGACCGCCGCCTTTGAAGAAGTCTTCAGAAGAACTTTCGCGAAGCATGAAGAAATAGCCCAATCCAAGCATGCCGACGAGGTAGATGCCAAGCACCAACCAGTTGAGCCATCCGAAAGCCACACGAGAGTTGATTTTTACCTCTGTGACTTCGGCAGAGCGGATACCAGGTTTGCTCTCGCCGTTGATGACAATCCAGCTACCGTCTTTTGCTACGACTGCTGCACCTGCTCGAGCAAGAGTGGGGCTTTGCGCCTCAGTCACCCAAGCGTCGGTGATGGTTTGATAAATGAGCAGTTCGTCGTTGAATTGATACCACTCAGTGGGGTGTGTGAGGTAGTCGGCTTCGGGGCGATTGAGGGCGTTGAGGAAAACTTGCTTATTGACACCTCCCAATATCACAACGTGGGCTATGCCCGAGGGCATGGCTGTTGCACCAATGATAGCGCGACTTTCGTTGTCGATAACTGCTTGATTTGTAGTAATCCACTCGTTTTTCTTCATGTTAAAGTATAAACCATCAGAATGAACGAATGCTGTGTCGATTTCTGTGCGTGGAGCAAATCCTCCGAACACGTAGAAGTACTTTCCTATGGCTGCATTCTGAACAACGCCGGCAGGTTGCACACGAGCGCGTCCTGGTAAGCTGGGTAATTCTTCCCACCCAGTAGCTGCGGGATAAGCCATGCGGTAGGCTGCGTTGTTTTCGCCTCCAGCTACGTAGATGTGTGTTCCATCGAATCCGCCTGCTGCGCTATGAATTGGCTTAGGGAGCGCGGGCAATTCGGTAGATACGAGTTGACCGCCTTTGATTGAGAGCAACTGGACGGTAGAAACGGCTGTCTCAAGGTTGTCGGCTGTGAGTCCGCCAATGCAAACGATTCCGTCGGGCACTTGTACGCTGACGCCATAGGCTGTGGGGAGGATTTGGAGTGAATCCTGCGCCCAACCATCGGTCGTAAGGCGATACACGTTTCCGTAGTATTGCTTCGTGCCTCCTTCGGCTGCGGGCGTGTCGGGGAAATTGCATCCGCCGGCTACGACTACCGTGCCATCAATGGTTCCTGCAAATGGAGCAGAAACTCCTTGACCATTACTTACACAAAGCTGTGGTAAGGTGTTGAATACTACTTCGTTGAACTTGTTGTCGTTTTGCCCCGAAAGGTGTAGGGCAAAGCAGATGGTCAGACCAACGAACAATGAGATTTTTCTTATGAACATACTCATCGGTTTTCTTTGCGTTTTCGTTTTTTTCTCTCTCTTACTTGTTGCAGCGTTCAAAGAAGTTGATGGTTTCGAGTTCCTTCTTCATGGCTTCTTCTTCCTCGTCGGTCATGTTTTGGAAGGGAACGCGGTTGGGACCGAGGTCAAGTCCGATGAGTTTCATGATGCGCTTGCCACCTACTATATTGCCGCGATAGTGGCAGATGACGTCGATAACGTCCTGTGAAAACTCCTGCAATTCGCGTGCGCGTTCGAGGTCGCCAGCCTGCCATGCTGTGATGATTTCTGAGAGGCACTTGCCATTGTAGTTCGTTGTGCCGCCAATGCCGCCTTGTGCGCCGCCCATTGCGAGGCAAGGAAGGATGGTTTCATCCTGTCCGTGGAGCATATCGAACTTGCCGTTTGCGTAACGGCGGCAGCGGTTGTATTCATAGAGGCTTTCGAAGGTGTACTTGATACCGGCAAAGTTGGGGATGCGTCCGTCAACTGCTTTGAGGAAGTCAAGCATAGAGAGAAATGCGCCGTTGAAGGCAGGGATGTGGTAGTAGTAGAAGGGGAGGTTGGGTGCGCCAGAGGCGATTTCTTCGCAGTATTTTACCAGCTCTTCGATGCGTCCAATCTTGGGGAAGGGTGTTGCCATAGCTCCGATGCCCCATGCGCCGATTTTTTGTGCGTGTGCTGCAAGACGCTTGCTGCTCATTACGCAGGTGCTACCTACATGGACGATGACCTTGAAGCCTTCGGGCACAGCCTTTACCCATGCTTCGGCAAGCTGCATGCGCTCTTCTTCGGTGAGCATATAGCCTTCGCCCGATGAACCGTTGATGAACACGC
>JAZQXH010000045.1:0-16849 GCA_045632745.1 Alloprevotella sp. | reverse complement strand
GGGCTTACTTTTTGAAATATGTGTCCGCAATGCCGATTTATCGGCATTCCTGACACATATTTTATTGATTTTATTTTTTAGCGGACACCAATAATTTTTTTAGAAAACGAATTTCTCTTTAACACAACTTAAGAGGATATGCCAAATCGATAAGAGGGTGTGCCAAATCGATTTTTGGCACACCCTCTCGTCGTTATTTCAAAAATAATAAATGTCAGTAAGCAACAATCCTTACTTTGCAGCGTCAGGACGTGCAGGAGTTGCGTTCAAAGTTACACCCAACTTAGCAGCCACCTTAGCAGTTACATCTTCGTTCAACGCGTCGTTGAGGAAAATATAGGTTCCCTGCGCAGCCGACTTGTCCATGATATATACATAACCGCCTTCCTGAGCGAGCGCCTTAATCACTTCAGCCACCTTCTGATAAACAGGTTGGAGCTTCTGCTGCTTTGCCTGTTCGAAAGCCTGTGTATTGTCCTGTTCAGCCTGCTGATAGCGCTGATAGAGGTCCTGAAGTTCCTGCTCCTTACGAGCGCGGATGTTTTCGGGAGTCTGCGCAGTAATTTCTGACTGATACTTCTGAGCCTTCGTTTCAATTTCGGTGCGCATTTCGAGAAGATCCTTTTCGAGGTTCTTACCCATTGTTTCGAGTTCTGTCTGAGCTGCCTTAAACTCGGGAGTAGCCTGCACAAGTGCAAAATAATCTACCTGCGCATACTTCTGTGCACAAAGTGCGAGAGGAGCTGCAAGGAGCAGCATCATAATGATTTTTTTCATTGTTAAAATAGTTGTATAAGTTAATTTGTTATTTAGTTCAAACTGTTGGCATCAATACTTACGCGTTTGTAAGGACTGACTATCTCGAATAACCCATCTTAGCCAACACATCGACGCTAATGTCAATCGAGGGCGATGCAAAGATGATGCCATTATCGGCAGCTCGGTCGAGCACTAACTGATAGCCCTTTTGCTGAGCAATCGCCTTGACGGCATTGTAGATTTCTTCCTGAATCGGTTCGATAAGAGAGACGCGCTTTTTATAAAGTTCGCCTTCGGGACCGAAATATTTGCGTCGCAATTCAGATGCCTCCTTTTCCTTCGCAACGATGGCTTCTTCGCGGTCCTTCTTCTGCTGTTCAGAAAGGAAAATCAGTTCATTCTGATAATTCTTATAGAGCGTCTTTGCAGCATTGTCGAGCGCTTCGACCTCAGCCTGCCAGCGCTTCGAAATTTGATTTAACTGCTCGTTCGCTCTTTCGTAGTCGGGAATGCTCGTCATGATATATTCCATATCAATCAGCGCATATTTCTGAGCCGACATACTGCATACCATCATAAAGGCTGCACAGAGTGCAAAAATAATTCGTTTCATAGTATCCATTTTTTTTAATTATTCAAGTTTCGCGAGTGCTCAACTTGTTAGGTTGTAAGGTTGTGAGGTTTTAAGGCTATAAGGTTTTAAGGCAATAAGGTTGTGAGACCATAAGGTAGGTGTAGGTTTACTATTCGCCTCCCGCTTCATTCGTTTATATAAACAGTCGGGATAGTCCTCAAAACCTTAAAGCGTAGCGACCTCAGAACCTCAGAACCTTATTCAACTGAAGCTTGCGAAAGTTGAAAGAAATATAAGCGGGTTCTATATTCGTTCACACCTTATAAGTTGAACAGACAAGGAAGAGTGACAAACAGCGTTTGGCTCTCATCACTCCCCTGCCCTTTTACGTTTTAGAATTCCTGTCCGATAACAAAGTGGAACTGCGAACCACCTATCTTCTGACCATACGTGTTGGTCTTCTGGAAACCATACGCCCAGTCGATACCCATCAAACCGACCATTGGCAACAAGATACGTACACCAAAACCTGCTGAACGCTTGAGGTCGAAGGGGTTGAACTTATTGACATCCGCCCACGCATTACCTCCTTCGAGGAAGGCAAGGGCAAAGATAGAAGTGCTGGTTTCGAGCATCAAGGGATAGCGCAACTCGAGCGTCATGCGGCTATAAGCGTAGGCATTGTAACCATCGGCACCGCCCAGCGAACCGTTGTCGTAACCACGAAGACCGATGGTTTCGGTAGCATAGCCTGTAGAATAGCCCGTCATACCATCACCCCCTACGTAGTAAGTTTCGAATGGCGACTTCAAATAGCGGTTGTACGCTCCCAGAATACCCATTTCGAATCTCGTCATCAAGACGGGGCACTTCATCTTCGACGTAAACGCTGTGAATGAGCGGAACTTCAGTTTCCACTTGTGGTACTCAATCCAACGATACTTTTCCTGAGCTTCCTGCTGATAAGTGCTGCTCTGATAGTTTGTTGCAAGGTTCTTATAGTCCTTCTTTTCCCACAAAGAATAGGGAGGCGTAAACGTTGCACTCAACGTAAATTCCGAACCCTGACGTGGGAAGAACGTATTGTCGGTCGAAGCGCGATTGAGCGTAAACGTCATGTTGATGTTGTTGCAATTACCGTCAGAGATAAGGAAGTACTGCCATGACTTCAACATATAGCGCGTATAAGCGAGTTCTGCCATGAAAGTAAAATAGTCGTCGGGCCAACGCAGACGCTTACCAAAACCGATGGACGCACCAAACATCTTGACATACTTGTCGGGGTCGTAGTAGTTGGAATAGTTGTAGTAACTACTGTTCGAACCATAACCGTAAAGGTAATTGTAATAGTTGTTGTAGTAGTTCGAACTATAATAGTTGGAGTTTACGTCGCTCTGCTTTGAGTAGAAAAGCGAAACCGAGAACTGATTCGGACGCTTACCGCCAAACCAGGGATCGAGGAAGGAGAGTGAATAACTTTGGTAATACGAACCATTGGTCTGACCACTGATTTGCAAAGTTTGTCCATCTCCCTGAGGGAAGAATCCGCCTCGCTTGTTGCCCTTACGGAAAAGGTTTTGAATAGAGAAGTTCGTAAACTTCAAACCTATTCTACCCACAATACCCGTTTGTCCCCAACCTCCGGAAAGTTCGATTTGGTCGCCACCTTTGGTTACAAGCGGCCAGTTAATATCTACGGTACCTGTTTCGGGGTCGGGCTTGATATTCTTAAACAATTCGCTCTGCAAAGCCTCAGAGTCAAACTGATTCATCGCAGCCAACTCGCGCAACGAACGCTTAATGGCATCCATTGAGAAGAGGTCGCCGGGCTTTGTGCGGAGTTCGCGGCGAATAACGTTTTCATAAACGCGGTCGTTGCCGGAAATTGTGATGCGGTTGAGCGTAGCTTGTCGGCCTTCTGAAACGCGCATTTCCAAATCGATAGAGTCGCCGTCAATGTTTACTTCAACGGGGTCAACGCTGGCAAACACATAACCATTGTCGTAATACAAATTACCAATGGCATCCTCATCTACCTGCAAACGATTTTGCAACAACTCCTGATTGTAAACATCGCCACGCTCAAACTTGAGTCGGCGCTGCAAATCTTCGGTGTCGTAAACGGTGTTTCCCACCCAATTGATTTCGCGAACAAAATACTTATTGCCCTCGTACATAATCAAATGAATATTGACGTGCGAATCGTCCACTACCTTTACGCTGTCGCTCAGCAGCATGGCGTCGCGATATCCCCACGAATTCATTTTGGCAATAAGGAGTTCCTTATCTTCCTCATATTTCTCAGGCAAGAACTTCTTTGACTTGAAAAGATTTCTAAGCGAATTTTCCTTTGTCTTTTCCATCGCACGTTTCAACTTCGAAACGTGCTTCTTGTCAACACCGTTAATAAAGATTTTTCGAACCTTGATTCTGTTTTGCTTATTGATATTAATGTCAACCAAAACTTTGTTTACGCCTGTAACATCCTCACGCTGTGCTATTTCGACTTCGGCATTCTTAAAGCCCTTGTCTTCAAAATAGCGTTTAATGATGCGCTTCGCACGGTTCACCATGTCGGGCGTAATTTGCGAACCTACCTGCAAACCAAGGCGTTGCTCCAAGTCTTCGCGCTCGGATTTCTTCACCCCCGAATAAGAGATGCTCGAAACGCGAGGTTGTGGCGTAAGATGGATGTGCAGATAAATCTTGTTACCCACAATACTATCAGCCACCAGTTTGACATTTGAAAACAAGCCTTGCTTCCAGTAGCGATGGATAACCTCGGTGGTTTCCATACTTGGCACCTGAATTTTTTGCCCTACGGTAAGTTCTGAAACATTCAACAACACTTCATTGTCAAATCCCGTAATGCCCGAAACTGCAAGTCCGCCCAGGGTATAAGTGGGATGGTTTTCGGAATAAACGATATTGGGATTTGACACCACAACATCCTGCGCCATAAGCACAAAGCTCACGACACTAAAAATGCTTGTCAGTATTACTCTACGTATATTCATATTCAGTATCATACAATCACTACTGCGTTACCTGCTCACTCGTTTTGCCAAAGCGACGCTCCTTGCGGTTGTAATAATCTATCGCAAGTTGCAAATCTGCCTCATGGAAATCAGGCCAATAGGTGTCGCAGAAGTAAAATTCAGTGTACGCGCATTGCCAGAGCAGATAGTTGCTAAGACGACATTCGCCTCCGGTACGAATCAGCAAATCGGGGTCGGGCATGAAATTCGTAACCATGTGCGAAGAGATAACATCTTCAGTAACGTCGTCCGCATTCATCTCGCCGCTCTTTACTTTTTCGGCAATTTCCTTCACGGCACGCGTAATTTCCCATCTTGAAGAATAGCTCAACGCAATGACAACCGTCATACCGGTATTGCCAGCCGTACGACGTTCGAGCGCCAAGACGCCTTCTCTAACATGGTCGGGCAAACGGTCGAGGTCGCCAATCAAGCGCATTCGCACGTTGTTCTTCATAAAGATTTCTTCCTCCATCGCTGAAAGCACCAACGACATCAGTGCTGCCACTTCTTCGGCTGGACGATTCCAGTTTTCGGTTGAGAAAGTATAGAGCGTAAGGTACTTCACCCCCATACGCGTACAAGCACTGGTGATTTCGCGCACTGTTTCAACACCTTGCTGATGTCCGAGCGAACGATTAAAGCCACGAGCCTTAGCCCATCTGCCATTGCCATCCATAATAATGGCGATATGTTGAGGAATTACAGACATATTATATATTGAGTTTTTTTATAAGTCGTGTATGCTATGATTAATATCCTAATGCCAATCAATACTTGTTGCACGTTGGACACTTAGGATTTAAATCATACGTTAGTGTCACAAGGAATTGATTGTAATGGTCTTTATTTTTAAAACCTGAAGACTCTATTTTCATTGGGGCTTCAAGTCCTTCTAAGTTATCGCTGGTAGAAAAATTAATACGCCAATCGGCTCCAAGATTCAAACGTCGCGACAATTTATACTTGACTCCCACACCAATGGGCACACTGAACGCTCCACGCTGCGTAATGCCGCTATAAGTGGCACTCAGCCCCAACTGCATATAGGGAACAATGCGCGAATAACCTAAGTATGAGGGTAAGTAACCATAAGGCAAAAAGTGAAGTTCATACATTACGGTGAGGTCGTACAACGCACTTGCATAATTGTATTGCAAACGTTTTTCCGTTGCGCCCAAAGATGGAGCGGGATAAAACTGCTTCACCTTGGAAAGGTCGCCTTCGGCATTCATGTACGTCAATGCGGTCTTCACCGCCATTCGCGGATTCAAGGGGAAGCGCGCCACCAGTGTTGCAGCGAGCGAAGTATTTCCCATCAAAGAAGAGTTGGCATCGTTCATCATACTTCCGAACCCAATACCTCCTCCCAGTTCCAGGCGATACCACGCATCGTCGTCGTCCTGAGCAAAACTTCTCTGAAAGTTGCCCAGGACTACCAAAAGCATTATGAATTTAATAAATATACGCTGCACGCTATTTTTTATCGTTGATTCTTTGATTTCCACATTTATAGCGGAAGTACGACTTTAACGGTATGATTCACACCCAACCAGTTTACAACGGTCTGTTGATAACTTGGACTATTTAAAGATAGTTTGATGTTCTGCCCATCCCATGCGCTTGTAGCGTCCACGCACGAGTTCGCCGTTGGCAGTAACGACCCAAATCCAATTCTTCGCATCAATCGCTACAACCGTTTCGCCTGTCACCTTTTTCAATTCCGGAATTACCTGACCTTTCCAGGTTCTGCCTTCGTCATTGCTCATATAGAAACGCGTTGCACCCTGCTCGTCCTTGCCCGTTTGCAACAATGCTCCGTCGTAGAGGAAGAGTTGTCTTTCGGCTAAAGCAGGACAAGGATTAGGATTATTATATCCATTGGGATAGTAGTTCCATACGAATTCTTCGTACCCCATGAGGTCAACATTGTGCTTCCACACTACAGCACCCACTTCGGCATCGCCTACTGCATAGACATCAATATAAGATTTGTCAGCCAAAAGTTGCTTTGTCACCATCGCCACATTGCCTGTTGGCAAATACTTAGGTTCATCGACTTCCTCTACAGTCCACGCTCCTCCATCTACCGACTTATAAAATCCGGTAGTAGTTGCCACAACTATGTTTTCTGCTACATTAACAATCGAAAGCGCATTTGCCGGTGCAGATTCCAGTTTTTCCCAGTTGAATCCATCTACCGAAGTCACTACAGCACCTTCGCTGATTGCATAATACGCTCCGTTCAACACAAGAGGAGACGCGATTTCCTTATTGGTAACTTGCTCTGTCCACACCGAGACATCGTTCAAAGGTGCCTTCAGCAAAACGGGAGCACCTGCCTTATTGGCATACACCCACAACGATTCGCTATCGACCATCGCACCCGTAAATGATGCATTCTGCAAAAGCGCTGCCTCGTCGCAAACGCGTTCCCAAACAAACGAATCACCGTCTTCCTTATGCACACGCACCTCCATATTGTACGTGCGACTCGCTAAACCGTCATAAGCATAAACCGTCACCTTGCGAGGTTGACGAAAATCTGTTGAGTCGGTAGCAACAAACAAGGTATCGCCCTCCTGGAAAAGCGAGTTGATACCTAACGTTCCTGAAGACGCCAAACCGTAGAACGAAACTTTCGAAACATCCGTACCATAAGGCAGAGAGTCAACATTAAAAATTCGTCCGGCATAATGGTCAATTGTCATCGGATAGTCAGCTCCAACAACGTTTACAACAATCGTACTATCAGATCCAGTCTCTGTCTTCATGCGAATCACGCAGGGAATCTTTCCGAGCGTCACATTAGAGACAATACACGTAGCATCCGAAACAGTATAAGTAATCGCGCCTTCATTGTCGCAAGAAACCAAGCTTGAAATGCAAAAAAGGCCAAGCAGATAATATGTCAAAAATTTCTTCATCATTCTAAAAATCACAATCCGCAATGCTTCATCAAGCACAGAGGAAATGTTTGTACACGCTTATTCAAGGTGCAAAAATACGCACATTTTTTTCAATACCGAAGAAAGTAACTGTTTTTTAGCAATATTTAACGATAGTATTTAGCAAGGAGGAAGTCTGAAAAACAAGCCTGTCACCATTTTTTCTGATTTTCTTCTTCACAAAGCCTAAAACGCACTATTAATTATTTAAAAAGATATTTTTTAGAGCCAACGTTAAACGTAATGTGTAAAATATTCGTACTTTTGCGTTAGTTTATTCTCCGACAACGAAAGAAATTCTAAAAATAATCTTTTAATCTTACACATCCTTTTATCATGTTAGAAAACGACAAATCTTTATTGGCACAAAAGGGGATTTCTGAAGAAAAACTCAATGAGCAATTAAAACAGTTTGAAACCGGTTTCCCATTCCTGCAGTTAAGCGGTGCAGCCAGCTACGAAAAGGGTATTGTTGTACCTTCGCCCGAAGAACAAGCCCAACTCTTACAAATTTGGGATAAGTACGTGGAAGAAAACCACAACGTTGTGAAGTTCGTACCTGCTTCAGGAGCTGCGAGCCGAATGTTTAAAGATATTTTTGCTTTCGTTGACGCTGAATACGACACGCCTCAAAACGATTTTGAAAAGAAATTCTTTGCTGAAATCAAAACGGCTGCATTCTACGCCGACCTCAACGAAGCTTGTCTCAACTCTTACAAGAAAGACATCCCTACACTCCTTGAACACGGTCAGTACAAGGACATAGCCAAGGCAATGCTGAACGCTTACGGCCTCAACTATGGCAAATTGCCAAAGGGATTGCTTAAGTTCCACTCTTACCCCGAAGGCGCACGCACTCCGCTCGAAGAACATCTCGTTGAAGGCGCACTCTACGCCAAGGGCAGCAACGGAAAAGTAAAGGTGCACTTCACAGTATCGCCCGAACACCGCGAACTTTTCGAAAAACTCGTTGCTAAAACGCAAGCTACATACGAAAACAAGTTCAACGCTTCGTTCGACATTTCTTTCTCCGAACAAAAGCCCAGCACTGACACCGTAGCAGCCAACGCTGACAACACACCGTTCCGCAATGCCGACGGTTCGTTGCTCTTCCGCCCCGGTGGTCACGGCGCTTTGATTGAAAACTTGAACGACATCGATGCCGACGTTGTATTCATCAAGAACATCGACAACGTTGTGCCCGACCGTTTGAAGGACGACACAATCACTTACAAAAAGCTCATCGCCGGTTTGTTGGTTGACCTCCAGGCACAAGCCTTCGCTTATCTCAACAAGCTCGACAGCGGACAATATTTTATGGACGACTTACGCGAAATGTTGCAGTTCGTACAAAAGCGCTTGTGCTGCAAAAACCCCAACACCAAAGTGCTCGAAGATACCGAACTTGCTATCTATTTGCGCAAAAAACTCAATCGCCCCATGCGCGTCTGCGGTATGGTGCGCAATGTAGGCGAACCCGGTGGTGGTCCGTTCCTCGCATACAATCCCGACGGAACCATTTCGTTGCAGATTCTCGAAAGTTCGCAGATTGACATGAGCGATCCCGAAAAGAAAAAGATGTTCGAACAGGGCACTCACTTTAACCCCGTTGACCTCGTTTGCGCCATCAAGAATTACAAAGGCGAAAAGTTCAACCTTCCCGAATTTATCGACAAGGCAACAGGATTTATCTCACACAAGAGCAAGGACGGCAAGGAATTAAAGGCTTTGGAACTCCCCGGACTTTGGAATGGCGCAATGAGCGACTGGTCAACCATCTTTGTGGAAGTTCCCTTGTCAACTTTCAACCCCGTAAAGACTGTCAACGACCTTTATCGCGAACAACATCAGTAAAAACAACGGGGAAGCATTCCCTTCCTGCGTTGACAAATTTTATGAACCCTCACCCGCGAATGATTAACATAAAGACCGGTTCATAAATAAAACAAACAAACGAGTTGGGTTAGACACAAGCCTATGGCTTATTCTCTAATCCAACTCGTTCATATCAAGTTGCCCAGAATGATTACAGCAGTTTCTAACAAACTTGTATTTTTCACCTTTGCCAAATTGTCCCTACTTAATTTAGGCAACGGTTATATGATTATCGAGCCACTTCGCAAAAACGTAGTGGAACAACATAAATGGATTGCAGAAGAGCGCTTTCAGCACCTCGTTGCCAAAGCGCAGCTTCTTCCCGGCGCATTCAGCTTCAACCTCAGCGCTATTATAGGTCGCGAAGTTGCAGGCAGAAAGGGGGCAGCACTCGCGTTGGTTGGAACAGCTACACCACTGCTGTTTCTGTTTCTGCTCCTGGTATCGATCTTCTCCCCCATGCGCCACTGGGCATTCTTCGCTTCTGCCCTCAATGGGTTGCGCCCTGCCATCATTGCCCTGTTAGCCGCCTCTGCCTACCGCATCGGGCAGCAAAATCTGACCTCGAAAATCCAATGGTTGTTTCCCCTCGTCATAGCAATTGTTATCGGACAGGGCCACTTAGCACCTGTATATGCAATAGCACTGACCTTTGCTGCAGGATTTATTTACGGAAAATACATTAAGCACCAGCTATGATATACCTCGTACTTATACTTAGCTTTATAGGCATCGGATTCTTTGGTTTCGGCGGTCCCGAGGCCATTCTGTGTTTTCTTTACGACATCGTTGTGGCTGAAAACGGATGGCTCACGCCACAACAATTTGCCGACCTCCTCATCGTGAGCAAAGCCATCCCTGGCGAAACATCTGTAAACGCTGCCACCTTGACAGGCTATGCAGCAACGCTCAACGACTGTGGACTATTTGCTTCGATAGGCGCCTCCATGGCTGCAATGACAGGATTAGCCACGCCTGCTTACGTCTGGGCAGAACTTACTCACCGTTTACGCATTCCGCAAGAATACAAAGAAGGCCTCACCGATGCGATTGCCTTACTCCGAATGGCTATCCCCGGACTCATCGGAGCGATTGTCGTGTCCTTGATTTCAGCAGGAAACATTGGTACGACCGAAACGCCCTGGCAATTAGGCATCAGCATATTTATCATGACATTTGTCATCATCGGAAATCTGGTGTTTCGCATCAATGCCTTGACCTTGCTCTTGCTTAGCGCTGTCGCAGGTATCCTCTTGCTATAGCGACAGGTTATTACATCTGTTTAAACATTTTCCCACCCACCCTAACGTACGCTAACACAAAACGACAATGACTTATCCTCTTGAAGACTTTTTCAGAAACTCCGAACGCACAAGCTACCAGATATCTCCCGACGGACTCCACCTTTCATTCATGGCTCCCTATGCCGAACGAATGAACATCTTTGTCCAGCGCATCGGGAGCAACGATGTGGTGCGCATCACGTCGGAAACGCAGCGTAGCATTGCCGGCTACATGTGGGCCAGCAACTCGCGCCTTCTTTTTATGAAGGACAACGCCGGCGACGAAAACTTTCAACTCTGCGGCGTCAATCTGGACGGCAAAGACTTCATAGCATACACAGACTTCCCCGGCGTCAGAACCACGATTATCGACGACCTTGAGGAAGTGGAGGACGAAATCATCATTGGCATGAACAAACGCTCCGCAGAAGTCTTCGACCCCTACCGCCTCAACCTTAAGACGGGCGAACTCACCCTCCTGGCTGAAAATCCCGGAAACTGGCAAGGCTACATCACCGACCATGCCGGACAACTCAGAGCCACAACAGCCATTATCGACGGCGTAAATACGCAAATTCTCTATCGCGACAACGACAATGAGGACTTCCGACCCGTGCTCACCACCAATTTCAAGGAGAGCGTGGATTTCATGGAATTTACACCCGACAATCGCCATGTTTATGCTGCTACCAACCTTGGTCGCGACAAAGCTGTGCTCGTGCGCATGAACCCCGCAACTTGCGAAGAACTCGAACTCCTTTACGAAAACGAGGACTACGACATCTCCAGCATTTCCTACTCGCGCAAGCGCAAAAAGCTTTTGGCCGTTTACTGCCAGGGCCACCGCAACCCCATACGCCACTATTTCGACGAGGACGAAGCACAATTCCGCGAACTGCTGCGCAGTTTCTTCGACGGAAAGCGTTTCGGCATCGTTGACACTGATAAGAACGAAGAAAAATACCTCATCTACGTAGGCGGCGACCGCACACGCGGAATGTACTATTATTATGAGAAGAGCGCCGAGCGCCCCATCCTCTTGGCAGAAATCGCCCCTTGGCTCAAGGAAGACGACCTTGTAGAAATGCACGACGTTTGCTACACCTCGCGCGACGGACTCAACATTGAAGCCTACCTGTCGCTCCCTCTTCCCTACAACCTCGAAACGGCAAAAAATCTGCCGGTCATCATCCACCCTCACGGAGGACCCTGGGCGCGCGACACGTGGGGATACTCCTCAGAAGTTCAGTTTTTCTGCAACCGGGGATATGCCGTGTTCCAAATGAATTTCCGCGGTTCTACGGGCTACGGTCGAAAGTTCCTCGAAGCGAGCTACAAGCAGTGGGGGCAAGCCATGCAGGACGACATTACCGATGGCGTTCAGTGGCTCATCAGCAAGGGCATTGCTGACCCAAAGCGCATTGCCATCTACGGCGGAAGCTATGGTGGATATGCCACACTGGCGGGACTTTGCTTCACACCCGACCTCTACGCCTGCGGCATCGACTACGTAGGCGTTTCCAACCTGCTTACCTTCATGAACACCATTCCGCCCTACTGGCGACTCCTGCGCCAAATGATGTACGAGCAAATCGGCGACCCCGAAGCCGACTACAATATGCTCTGCCAATACAGTCCGGCGCTGCATAGCGAAAACATCAAAGCCCCACTCTTCATCGCACAAGGCGCTAACGACCCACGCGTTAACAAAGCCGAGAGCGACCAAATGGTGGAAGCACTGCGCCGGCAAGGAGTGGAGGTCGAATACATGGTGAAAGACAACGAGGGCCACGGCTTCAGCAACCAGGAAAACCGCTTCGACTTTTACCGCCACGTCGAAAAGTTCCTCGCCAAACACCTTGGTGCATAATTGTGCGCAAAAAAAAGAAGCGCTCCTCTTCCATATAGCGCTTACCTCACCTACCAACTACAAATGCTGCTCCGCAACTCGGGTTGCGGAGCAGCATTTGTAGTTTATAACCGATTTTTTTAACTAACATCGAAGTTGCTCTCGTGCGATGCACGCCCACAGCATGTCACTTCGCAGCCGTGTCATACAGCAAGTCCTTGTAAGCCTCAACAGCTCGCTTCACAGTTTGCACTGCCTCCTCCATTGGGAAAGGAAGTTCGCCTCCCGAAGCATTCAGGTGTCCACCTCCGTTAAAGAATTCCTCAGCCATCTTATTACAGGGAAAATTATCGACCGAGCGAAGGCTCACTCTCACCACATCCTTCTCCGTGTCCTCTCTTAAAGAGATGCTCAACCTTGTTCCCTTCACCTGGAGCGGCATATTCACTACGCCTTCGATGTCACCACACACAAATCGATATTCCTTCATTTCCTCGCGCGAGAGTGTAAAGAAGGCAGCACGATGTCCTTCAAGAAACTCTATCTTCTGACTGAGTATGTATCCCTGCAAACGCAAGCGGTGCTCGCTGAACGTGTGATACACATTGCGATAGATGCGGTCCTTATCGATTCGTTTTTCCAGCAGCAGGCTGATACATTGGTACAACTCGGGGTCGTTGGAGTTATAAGTAAATGCCCCGGTATCGGTCATCATGCCTGTGTATATACACGCTGCAGCAGAGCGTGTCATTCGGTCGTAACCGCCCAGCTGATAAATGATGCGCAACACGAGTTCCGACGTACTGCTCAGTTTCGGACGCGACACTACACAATCGTAGCCCTCGCACGACGGATTTAAGTGATGGTCGATAATCGCCTTTTTTGCCTTGCTCGCAATGAGTTCCGCAGCCATATCCTGCGTGCGTCCTGCCTCATTCATATCAAGCAAGAATATCAAATCGGCTTTCTTTATCGCAGCGCTCACCTCTGCGGTCGATTCGGAGTAGAACTTCACCTGCTGTGCACAGGGCATCCATCTCAAAAAGTCGGGACAAGGATTGGGCATTGCCACGAACACGTCCTTTCCCAAATTCAGCAAATACTCTCTCCATCCCAAAGCGGCTCCCATGGCATCACCATCGGGACCGCGATGACCACAAATAAAAACAGACTTACTATCCTTGATCAACTCCATCAGTTGAATCAATTCCTTATTCGTTAAAATAGGACGAAGCATAACGCTCACTATTTCATTTATAAGTTAAAGGTAGGTTCTATAAATCCCACATTTTATTACCACCTCAAGTTTCGCAAGCGCTTGCGAAACTTGAAATCCTACAGATTCTTCAAAGCCTGGATTTCGGCTTCCGGACTTGCCGCGCGGAACACTGCGCTACCTGCCACTACTGCGTCGCAACCGGCTTCGGCGAGCAACTTACCCGTTTCCTGATTTACGCCTCCGTCCACTTCTATCAAGGCATGCGAGCCTGTGCGCTCTATCAGTTCCTTGAGGCGACGCACTTTCTCCACGCTGTGCTCAATGAACTTCTGTCCGCCAAATCCGGGGTTCACCGACATGAGCATCACGAGGTCGAGGTCAACAATGATATCCTCGAGCACACTGACGGGCGTATGCGGATTAAGCGTCACGCCTGCCATCATGCCTTCAGCCTTGATTTGCTGCACTACACGATGCAGGTGCGTACATGCCTCGTAGTGAACATTCATTATCTTTGCGCCAAGCGCCTTGACTTCCTTAACAAACTTCTCGGGCTGCACAATCATGAGGTGCACATCGAGCGGTTTTTTGGCATACTTTGCCATGGCTTCCATCACGGGGAAACCAAAGGATATGTTGGGCACGAACACACCATCCATCACGTCGAGGTGAAACCAGTCGCACTCACTATTGTTCAACATTTCGATATCGCGCTGCAAGTTTGCAAAGTCTGCAGCAAGGAGCGAAGGAGATACTATCATATTATTTCCGAATTAATCAAATTTTCTACTGCAAAGTTACACTTTGTAACGCTAAAAAAATAACTTGAGACATTTTTTTATTTACAAAGTTATTTGGCAAATATTTATAGCGTTGCCTTTTTGTCGCTTTTTTCTTTGTTCATCAGTCACATAGCCCGCTATGCTCCTTCTTCACAAATACAAAATCAACTAAAAATACAACTAAAACTGTCCCAACTTATTATTTCATCGTTACATTTTTTTCATTGTCTCAGAATATGGGCAACTGATATATGAATCCGAGCTGCAAACGCTGCGTGTCGTCATCGCTTACTCCGAATGCCTTTGCACGCTGCGTGTAGCGATAGCTGCGTCCTACGAACGAAGCGTAGAAATGCAAATCGCTATCCTTCAACGGATAATACTCCACCCCGCCGATATATCCATACGACGTACGATAGTGTCCGCGCTCAAATCCGGCACTGTTCTTCGCTGCCGAGGTCGTTTCCCACATGCCTTTTACAAACAAGTTCCAGGCATCCGTAATTCGATAGTTCAAGCGCGCCACCACTGAGTTATACATCGCCGAGGGTGCTACATGCATGTTCTGCAATCCTACAATGTCCGTCAGGTAGCGCTTGCTGTCGAGCTGCTCATACGAGTGCATCAGGTCGAGATACATTCCCAGTTTCTTCGTAAACTGAATTCGGTTACCCAGCGCAACGTATGCCATATACTTTCCCTTCGCCTGCGATGAATACGAGGCCGACCAGCATGTGCTATACCTGCCGTCCAGAAACTTACCATTCCAACTCAGAATGCACAGCAGGGGCAACTTCGCTTTTTCCAGATTCAAGCCATAGCTGTCCTCAAACGTGCCGTTACGATGGTCCAACACCTGGAATTGCAGCAAATGGTCATCATTTAGTTGGTACGCCACATTCACCCCTGTCATAAACGCCGTAAGGTTGTTCACCATGTCCGAAAACTCTATCACCTCAATCGGATTCAAATCATACTCCACACCGCCATGCACTGCCACCTGACGACCGACGCACATCGACCACTTGTCGTTCAGCTTCAAACTGATGGCTGCATAGTCTATCGCCGACGAAACATTGTCAATCGACCCCGCACCGTTGTTCGGACGGTTCAGGCGCTGACGCCAACGATAGGAGATTCTGTCGTTCACGCGTCCTTGCACATCGAGGCGCAACTGCTGCATTTTGAACGACGACTCGCCCATGCCGCTCGACTCATAGCCAAAGGGAGCATCGTAACTCCCGTGCATATTCAGGCTTACGTTCAATAAGTCGTTCTTCTTTTCCAACTGAAACACACGCTCTATCAGAGAGGGCTCGCTCGCTGCGGACTGCGAATAGCTATTCATCCCCATCACCGCACCCACAAGCACTACTGCCCATTTTTTACAACACATCGATACTGAACTCATATATAATCATTTATTTAAGTTTCGCAACGGCTCAACTTGTTAGGTTTTAAGTTAAGGTCTTGAGGTTATAAGGTTTTGAGGTTATAAGGTTTACCATTCGGGTATTGCTCCATTCGTTGATATAAACATTCTGGATAGTCCTCAAAACCTTAAAGCGTAGCGACCTAACAACCTCATAATCTGATTCAACTGAAGCTTGCGAAAGTTGAGTCATTTATTTAAGTTTCGCAACGGCTCCACTTGTTAGGTTTAAACTTCAATCGTATAATTGTCCGAATTTACTAAAAAACACCGAACTTTGAAGCGTAAAACGAAAAAATCATCCAATCTTCTACAATTATAACCTTTTTACACGCTAAATTCGCATACCGATATAACACAAACATTTCAGTTCGCTAAAAAAATGAAACACTCCTATCTACATCGCATCGCGATGGGCATCGCACTTTTGTTCAGCGCCTGCTCTCCATCCACAAAGAATTTTGAAACGGTCAGCATCGAACAGTTTCAAAACGTAATTACAGGTCCCGACGTACAAATCGTCGATGTACGAACGGTGCAAGAATACCTCGAGGGCCACATCCCTGGTTGTCTCAACATCGACGTAACCCAACCCGACTTTAACCGCAAAGCCGACTCGCTGCTCAACAAATCCAACAAAGTAGCCATCTACTGCCGCAGTGGGAACCGCAGCAAAAAAGCTGCCGCCCAACTTCAAAAAATGGGATTCAAGGTCGTAGAATTAGGCGTCGGTTTCAATGGCTGGAAACAAGCAGGACTTCCTTATGAAAAATAAGGGGGAGAGATAAGAAAGGATACTGCGTGGCTGGTGAGCGTAAGCGAACAAACCATGCTGCTTTATTTTAAACACGAACTAAGCACTATTCGTAATTTAATACACACGAAATCCTGCTTTGATATTTTTCGTGCATTTCAATTTTTTGCTCTAAAATCAGGGTTGCAAAAATCGCCTTTTTTGTAAGTTCTGAAATAGCAAAAGAGGGTGCGAAATTGTTAACTTTTGTAAAAATTGCGCGAAATGCAGATTTGGAGATCGCCGAAAAATGATGTATATTTGCATAAAGATTAAGGAGGGCTGTGCTGCCCTCCT
>JAZQXH010000044.1:0-20075 GCA_045632745.1 Alloprevotella sp. | reverse complement strand
GCAAAGTCCATTCTTCGTTTTAGCGAAGCATCTAAGGGTGATGAAAAGTCAGAATATGTACTGACTGGTACTTTACTTTCATTAGCAATTGCTCTGTGCTTGGGTATTATTGTTCTAAAAATGCATTTATAAATAGGCATTAGCTCAATAAAAATCTTTTTCATCTGTTACTTCTCAATTGTTTTACATAAATTTGCAAATGATTCGCCAGCCCAAAGGTGGGTGAGTCAATACATAGATTTCCGCTCCAGCACTGCACGTAGGGTCGTGAACCTTATGGCACGGGGGGGGCAGAAAGGACGTTTGACTTCCGTGGTGATTCCTAATAGTGTGACCAGCATTGGGAAAGATGCTTTCTATTATTGCAGCGGTTTGAAATCAATAACATTAGGAGATGGTATTACAAGTTGCGAGGGTTGGTTAATCGGGAGCGACTTAAAATTACGAACAATTATTTGTTTGAATCCTAATGCCATCCATATATCTGAAGATTTCTTCAGTACAAATACATTTAATCATGCCGTGCTATATGTTCCCGAAGATGCCTACTGGAATTATGCCTATTCAAATTGGGGTGCATTTATCCATATAAAGGAATTGGTTACAGAGGTCAAAAATTTGCAGTCGCAAAAGGCTTATATGATTGCCGATAACAAGGGCACTAACTTTAAGGTGTATGATGCTAAAAAGGAAGTGTTAAAGAATGTAGAGTACACGCACTCCCTAGATGAAGAAAGTGAGGATTGCTGTTGGACAGTTAGAAAGGAGAATGGTAAGACTTACTTATACAACTTGGGCGCGAAGAAGTTTGGCGTGGTGGGGAATAATGGTGCTATCACCTTGTCTGAAACGCCTATTCACGTCAACATTTCTGAAACTGAAAGTGGATTAAGCATCAACGGTAATAACTGTATGTTTGTATTGAACAAGCATGTTGATGTGGATGCTACGGGTATTTCAGATGTACTGCTGAATGGACAAGATGCAAAGAATGCCCAGATTCATTCTTTGGATGGTCGTCGCCAGCAGATGCTGAGACGTGGTATAAATATTGTTAATGGCAAGAAGGTGTTGGTAAAGTAAAACATTAAAAAATAGAGGGTGTGTCAAAATGCAAATTTTGGCACACCCTCTTAAGTTGTGTTAAAGTGAGTAAAATGCAAGGCGCTGAAATTGAGGATGAAGGAAGTGTACTGAAGTACATGACCAAGTCTGAAATTGATGAGCAACGCAGCAGTTTGCTCATTATGACACAACGCCTTTAATTTCTGCCGGTGCGAACAGGCGTAGCCTAGTCCGTAAATTATGCGTGACATCAGTTTATTATTTGAACTCGCTAATAAGTAGTTTAGTGAACCGAAAATAGAGAAGACTACATTCGTAATTTAATAACTCCGAAATCTTGCTTTGATATTTTTCGTGCATTTCAATTTTTGCGCCTAAAATCGGGATTGCAAAAATAGCCTTTTTTGTAAGTTTAGAAATAGCAAAAGTGGGTGCGAAATTGTTAACTTTTGTAAAAACAGCGCGAAATGCAGATTTGGAGATCGCCGAAAAATGATGTATATTTGCATAAAGTTAAAGGAGGGCATAGCTGCCCCCCTTTTTTTGTGACCTTTCTCCTGAAAACTTCCTTTGAAGAAGGATTTTCTTCCTTTTAAGTAGGAATTTTTTCCTTTTAAGAAAAATGTTTTTCTTTTTAAGAAGGAAAATTTTCCTCAATTTTCCGAAAAATTTTGTTAAACAACGTAAGTTTTTCTTAACAGAAGTTAAAGTTTCAAACTTTTTTACTTTTTGAGCAGTGTTAAGGGATGTTAAAAAAAACTTGACAAAGATTTTGTCAAGTTTTTAGTAGACGAGCGAGGGGAAAGGAGAAATGAGAAATCAGAAAGGAGACTGCGAAGCTGATGAGCGTAAGCGAATAAATAGCCATGCGGAAAAAGGAGACTGCGTAGCTGATGAGCGTAAGCGAATAAAGGAGAGATCATCCGGATTGGTTTCCTTAAAACCTCACAAGCGAAGCGACCTTATAACCTAAGAATAGTAGACAAGTTATTAGGTACGAGGAACTGCGAAGCTGATGAGCGTAAGCGAATAAACAAGATGGTCGGACTCGAACGCTTGTTTGCACGCTGGCATGCATTCCGCACGGAAACCTTAAAACCTTATATCCTTAAAACCTCATAACCTAAGAATAGTAGACAAGATGGTTAGAGTCGAACGCTTGTTTGCACGCTGCATAGCCCTCATAACCTCATAACCTTAAAACCTCATAACCTTAAAATGGCAGTTGTACTCTATACTCTGTTCTCTGTACTCTATAAGTAGTTCTCTGTACTCTAATCTACACTCCCTTCATCCTTCAGCTCCTTACATTTTACTGACCCTAACACAACTTGAGAGGGTGTGCCAAAATTTTGCATTTTGACACACCCTCCTGATGGAGCAACCCCTTAATATCAATCAACCGCTGCGGTGCTTACAACTTAAACTTGTAAATGGCGTGGAGCATGACGTAGCTGTGGAAGGTTTCGGTGCGACCGAATTGGCGGGTGCCCGTACCTACGTTGCTGCTTTCGGAAGTCTTTTGGCGGAGCAAGTCAACGGCTTCTAATTGCAAGGTGAGCGCTTTATCCTTTAGGAAGGATTGTGAGATGGTGGCGTTGATGAGCCACTGGTCGTGGTTGAGCAGGGCGTCGTCATAGCCCGTGCGGGTGTAGTAAATGAAGTTCGAGTGGATGCTCATGCCGAAGGGGAGGTTGACTTGCGGAGAGAGGTTCACCTCGTAGGTATGTCCACGCTGGCTGAACTGAGGTGCCTGTTTGTAAGTGGCATATTCGCCATAGTACTCAGTGCTCAAGAAGACGCTCCAAATGTCTTGGCGCCAACGCAGCGAGAGATTGACGGTGGGCAACAACAGATTGATGGTGGAAAGTCCGAGCGCATCGCCCAATTCTCCCACTTGCCCCTTCATGTGTATGTAGGCAAGGTTGGTCTTAGCCGAGAGCGTGAACGCATGTTCCTTGTCGAGCGGTTGGCTGGTGCGGAAAGAGAAACCGCAATCATAATTGCCCGAAACGTTCGTCATGCTGCGGCGGGTGTAACCCGTTGCGGGGTCGCGCTCTACGGTAGAAATCCAATCCTTCGTGTTGTGGTTGAAATACAGATAACCGTTGTAACTATCGCCACGCTTGGTGTTGAAACGATATGCGCGAAGGTCGAAGCGGTTCTCCCATCCCGTCTTCAGTCCGGGATTATTAACGACTTCCTGCATGGGGTTTCCCGTGTCTGTAATGGGTAGCTGCTGCATAAGGTCGGGACGTCTTGTCACTCCTCCGTAGGAGAATTGGATGTAGTTCTGCCTCGTGAATTTATACTTCAGATAGGTGTGCAACGAAGCATACGGGCGGTTGCGTTGAGGCTCAAAGCGTTTGTCGCCACGCTCATATTCCAGGCGTTCATTGTGTATGCCAAAGGCGGGCTGGAGTTCTAATTCCAACTTATTCCACCATCCTGAGAGGCGCAAGGTAAGACTGTTCTTGAGGGTGTAATGGTCGGAATGGTAGGAGTTTTCCACGTTGCGCACAAACTCTAATGAGTCGCCCAATGTGGGGCGCAAACTCAAGGGGACGTCATAGATGTCGTAGAGTGTGGAGCGATCGTCGTTCTTACTGTACGAGGCAAAATAGTATGCCGACAACTTGAGGGGCTTCGAGAGTTTTTCTCCATACTCTATAGAGGTATAGACGGTATAACCACTGCGAGGATCGTCCTTAAATTGGCGGTAGTCGGCATAAGGTTTCGGAGCTGCCGCATTGAAGTAGCGATAGTTGACCGTGCTGTGCGACTCACCTGGCTTGTCATGGAACGAAGCATCAATAGAAGCATTGAATGTGCGCCCCGCTTTCTTAAACAGATGCGTGTATTTCACATTGAGCCCTGCCGAATACACTTCTCCATCCGAGGTGTAACGAGAGCGAACGGCATTCGTAGCCTGCTGGCGCGTAGCGTCGGTAAGGTTGTCCGCCCAAAGGCTTTCGGCAAGATTGTCTGCGTATTCGGGACGCTCATGATAGGTGGAAGATACGCCCTGATACTTGCTGTCGAGCCCGCCATAGTTAAGGCGCGTCGTTAGGTTCAGGCGATTGCTGGCGTTCCAGTTATAGGTGAGATTCCCGTCGGCATTCACCTTCACGTCATGCTCCTTTCGTATGCCCTTTCCGTAAGTGTAGAGCGCACTGCCGGCTCCGAGAATCGACTCTGTGGTGTTGTAACTAATGGCGGTCTGGTCGTTGTGCGTCACGTGGATATTGGCGTTGCTGGTCAAGTAACCCGCGTCGGAATATCCCTTGCCGTTGTCCCATTGCAACATGCTTCCCGCCTTGCGATAGGTGTAAAGTCCATTGCCCGCGTTGAAGTGGCGCCAGTTTCCGTTTTGGTCCACACTCTGGTTCTCACTGATGTTATTGGCTTGCGCATACGCCGCCAAGCGTCGGTGGTCGGTGAAATTCGTAGTGAACACCTTGCCCACGTACGTATCGTTCGTACCACCGCCCAAGTTTACGTTCGCCATCCACGTGGATTTATACTCCTCCTTAATCGTGAGGTCCACCACGGTCGCCTTGTTCGCGTCCAGTTCACCGCGAAACTGCTTCTCCTCATTCGTCTTGTCGTACAACTTCACGTCCTTCACGGCATCTGTAGGCATATTCGCCATCGCCGTCTGCACATCGCCGAAAAAGGGTTTGCCATCCACGAGCACCTGACTCACCACCTTGCCATTGAACGTCAAGTTGCCGTTTTTGTCCATCGAAATGCCGGGCAATTGACTCATTAGTGTGGCGAGCGAAGCACCGGGAGGCAGGCGCAGGGCTTTTGTATGGAAAACGAGGGTGTCTTCTTTCACGGTCATCATACGCGCCAGCGCCGTGACTTGGGCCTCACCGAGCATATAGTCGGCAGACGTAAGTTCCAATTTTCCCAAATCCACGGCGGGGTGTTGTTCCGTCAATTCAATGCGGCGAATGAGCGTGTGGAATCCCGTCAGCACAATGTTTACAACCAACTTGCCAGCGTCAGCCTTGATGGAAAATTCCCCTTTCTCGTTAGTTGTTACTTGCTCAATCACGATGGGTAGGCTCATTTCCTTATTGGTTTGAGCATTGACCACTTTTATGGTGTCGGAGGCTTGTAACTCGACTATCGCCATGGGCAAAGGCTCCTGCGTTTGTTTGTCAACGACGATGCCCTTTATGCTATATTCTTGCGCCTGCGCCACAAGCGTGGCGAGGGAAATCAGGAGGAGAAAAATGGGTTTCATTGAATGTATTGACTTTGAAGTTAGGCAAATAGTTCCCTTAGGGTCAGCGTGAATGCCAACCCTAAACAGGAAAAACTAATCGGGAGTTAATTTGAACTAAATCCTCGTTAGTTTGAACTAACTCCCGGATAGTTTTCAATCAAAAAATGTAAGAATTTAAGTAAACAAAATCACTGTTGATACAACAGGTCCAAAAAGGCAATGCGCTGTGTCAACCATTGCTTCAGTTGTTCCACGTCCTTGCGAAGTTCGAGGCGTCCGCCCTGCGAGTTGCGCCAGCGTTCCGCCTCTCTGACGTTCGCGCCACTCTGCTCCATGAGTTGCAGGTAAGCATCGAAGCGTTGCGCCAAGCGGTCGAGGTCGAAGTGTGTGCGGCGAAGTTCGCGGTAGCGCTTTGCTATGCTTTCGTTCCAACCATTGGGATTCAGTTTGTAGAGACGTTCGAACAACATGCTCTGATGTCCCTCTCCGATAAGGTACTTTCGGTAGTCGCGATGCGCCTCGAGTCCGCTCGAATTGCCGTTCCAGTCGCGACCGAATGTGCCATCCAAGTCCCACGGAATGGGCGTGAGTTGCGGATTCACGGCATAGTTTTGCGCTGCCCAATACATATTTTTTGCGGAATTGTCGGTAGCAAACAGGAGTTCGATAAACAAAGCATAATCGCGCACGCTCGGCAAATCAAAATAGCGCTCCACGTTTTCCGAGAAATCCTCATCGCTCGATGTGCAGACAAAGCGGATGGCATCGAGCAGGGGTTGCCACTGCGCATCCTTCTTTGCCGAAGGTTCGGGGTATTTGGCCTGCCAACCTTCCCACTCCTCGCTCTTGCTGTTGGGGTTCCAGAGGGCATTTGCCCAACTGCGATTGCCGCCCCATTTTGTAGCAGTGCTCCACTGGTCGGCCTTGTAAAGCAAGCCGGCAACGCTACCGTCCTTCGACTTAGCTAATTGCAACTGCTTGCGGTCAATGCGTTCGCAAAGGTTGTAGATGCCGTGGTACTTGCCGTTCAGGAACACCTCCACCATACGTCCGCGCGAAGCATGGTGCGCCGTCTTGTCCTTCTTTCCGAAATGCGCGGCTGCTGAGAAGTCGTTCCAAAGGTCCATAGCCACACGGCTGCGCATGCGAGCGCGGTCTATCGTCATTGCGTCGAGCACCCAGTAGTTGTCCGTGCGAAGTCCGAGGATGGAGCGGTCAATCTTCTTGCCGTCGGCGCTCTTCAACTTAATACCCATGGAGCGCTTTTCGAATCGTGTGGTCCATTCGCCACGATTTCTCACCTGAATCGTGTAGGTAGAATCGGCGTGGAGCGTAGCGTCGTGCACCGTCATCTGACCCTTGCCCCAATGGTTCTTGCTGAAAGATTCCGCCGTAATTTCTACGATGGGCAGGAAGGTGAATTGAAGGTTGGCGCGCGCAATCGTGTCGCCATTTTGCACCACTGCGAGGCGGTGTGCATCAGCTCCGTTCACTACGTCAAATGCTACATTCCCATTAGCCTTGGCTGCAGTTCCATCTACAAAAAGTTGGGCATCGGAAAACGCTGTACAAGCCACCTTTAACTCCACCTTCTTTCCCATCTGCGCTTCGGGCAGGGAGAAGAGGAAACGGTTACTGCGTGTATCATAAACGGGAGCCTTACCATTAATGGTGAAGTTGAATTGGTAGGTTCGCGTGTTGTAATAAGAGTGTAGATTGGCAGACTTTGGGTCGGGGTCGGGCGCCTTGAAAACTACGGGTTGCTTGTCAATCACCGAGACCTGCTTGCCCTTCTTGTCGTAGAGCACAAAGCGCTCGTTGCCCGTGGCGCTCTTCGTTACATTCTTGTAAAGTCCGACGATGCGCGAGTCACGGCGCACGTTGAGCAAGTATTGGCTGTAAACGTTGGTGATAATGACGTGCGAAGTTCCTGGATAGATGCTCCACTGCGATGCCATGCCGTCCATCTCCTTGGTGAGCAACATGTAGCGGCGCGTCGTCGTGCGCTTGCCGTCATACGTCATGTAAAGCCCCGTCTCAGCATGCTGTATGGAGTAGTAACCACTGTTGAGTTTCGTGATGCGCCAAAGGGCATTCTTTGCATTTGCGCTGGTGCTATGCGTCAGTTCGAAAACATTTGTCGTGGCAGGAACAACTGCGCCATTCAGAAATTCTACGCAGCGAATTTCATAGCATTCGCCTGAGCGCAATTCCACGCCCTGAGCCGAAAGCAGCAATATGTTTGCGAGGAATGCAAGCGCTAATGTGATAAGTCGGAATATATGGTTCATGATGCGTTACATTTTCTTGTTCAACTTAATAATCTTTGCGATATCGTCAATGGTAAGTTCGCCGGTCATCTGCACCACGCGCGAACAATAATCGTCGCGGAAGCGGAAAATGAGGAGTTCGCTCAGTTGGCGCCCTTTTTTGCGCACGCCAAAGACAATCACATCGGTCTTCTCAACGTGCTGGTGCAACAGCAGTTCGTAATCCTCCATCGTTGAAACCGTTTTGTAGTTGCCACGAATCGTTGCTGTTGTCGAACGACTGTGCGTGTGCATTGTCAGAATGCTAGTCAAGCGGTCAACGACGTGGGAAAACTCCCAATGGTCGGGCTTCATCAACTGCGCACGCGCAACGGAGAGCATTTCTTCGGAAACGTAGAGTCGCGTCACTTTCTGATTGTCGGCAAGATGGTCGAAGGAGAATCCTACCTTAGGGCGCGCATCCTTTGCCAGCAAACTTACGGCTGGTGCAGCAACAGGGAGCGTTGTTGTCGCCATAGCCATCGTTGGCGCGAGGCAACCTGCTAATATAAAGAGTCGGATAAAAGTTTTCATGATGTACTGAAATGAGACTATATTAATAATGAGTGCATCAGTCGCAAGGTCCGCCCAAATCGTCCTCGACATCATCGAGAATCAAGGTATTGGCTACCAACAGCAAGGCATTTTCAATTTCTGTCCTCGCCTCTTCCGCAGTGTGGCACGTATCGGCGTAAACCGTAAATTCGGGTTCCATATTGCGCTGCATGATAAAGACAAAGCCAAGCATCGCAGCTGCCACCGTCGTAGCATACACCCAGGGGCGGAAAATTCGTTTGACCAGCGTAGGCTGAACTTCGGTGTTATAACTCGGTTCGCGCTGCAACCGCTCAAGAATGCGGCGTTCGAAGCCTGCAGGTGGCACCACTTCAGGCGGAGTGCTCAATAGCTCCATCAGTTCGGCTTCCTCCTTCCATTCAGGTGGAGCATCGGGCGCCTGGAGCAATCGCTTGAGCAATCTTTCTTCCTCCAACGAAGCATCGCCATCGTAGTATTTCTTTCGGAGTTCGTCAATAGAAGGTGTTTTCATAAAGGATGAATTTTTAAAGAGCCTTTGGCTCAGTCAGATGTTGAGAACAGAGAACAGAGAACAGAGAATAGAGTACAGAGTACAACTACCTTGCGGAATGCAATTTCAGCTTACAAGCAAGCGTTTGAGTCTGACCTTCTTGTCTACTCGTCTACTTGTTTACTCGTCAACTATCAAAACTTAAACATTTCAATCATTTTTTTGCGGGTGCGGGAAAGAATTTGTCGCACGTTGGAAGGTGTTTCGCCTGTCGCTTCGCAAATTTCGTCAATCGAACATTCTGCCACGTGGCGCATAGTAACTATGCGCTGCGTCTTCGGTGAAAGTGAACGAAGGATAGCGTGCACTCTGTCCTTCGCATCCATCTGTGGCGGTGGCTGAGCATCGGCAATCGACTCCTCAACGTGCAACAGGTCGGTCTCATCATGGCGTAAGCGCAACTGGTCGATACAGGCATTCCGGAGCATTCGCAGGATGTAGCCCTGCGCATTTTGCATCTGTTCCAGACGGTCGGCTTCGCGCCATAGTTTTACGAACGTTTCCTGCACCACATCTTCCGCGTCCTGCTGATTCTGCACGAGACTCATCGCCACCTGATAAAGGCGCGGGGCAAGACAAACGTATTTCTCTTCAAATTCTTTGGAAGTCATAATACGAGATGTGGTTGTTAGCTAATTTTTCAGTAAAGATGTTTCATTAAATTGATGCGTTTCTATACATATAACGAGAGGATACGCGATTTGTGACACTAAATTTGAGAAAAAATTCAAAAAAACAACATTTTTTTTAGAACGAAGTAATAGTTAGCCTCCTGAAACTTTTTTTGTAAGCGCTCATCCTTATTTTCAAAATAAAACGTGGGCGCACTCATTTTTTTATACTACCTTTGCTTTTTATTACAACAACTTTCCTTTATATAAAGGGAGAATGTGATATTTAGAACAAGGAATCTATTGATATTATGAACTTCCAATCATTCAAACGTAAAATCTTTAGTCCCCTGGTTTGGGGCAACTTCCTGGCTATGGCTATTATGGTTGTAGTTGCAATATGGGGAGTAATGTGCTTTTTAGACAAATACACAATGCACGGCTACAGCATTGAAATGCCCGACCTCCGAGGTCAGCGCCCCGAGGCGGCAATGATGCGACTTGAAAGTTTAGGACTAACGGGCGAAATTACCGACACAGGCTACATCACAACGATGCAACCCAACGTGATTCTGGAACAATCAATCGCACCAGGAAAACATATCAAGGAAGGACGCAGAATCACCTTTACCATCAATGGCAACGGTGCACGCCCCATTCAGATTCCCGACCTTGCGAACAACTCATCGATGCGCGAGGCTGAAGCACGACTCAAAGCCATGGGATTTGTGCTGACCGAACACGAATGGGTCGAAGGCGACCGCGAATGGGTATTTGCGGTAAAAGCACGCGGCCGCGAACTCAATGTGGGCGAACGCATTCCTATCGACGTACCCATTACGCTCGTTGTCGGTAAGGGTGAAGAGGAGGATACACACATTGCTCTCGACTTCACATACGATAGTCTCACTATCGACTCGAACACAGACGAGTCTATTAATGACTTTTTTGAATAAATGGGGAGTTGAAATCGATATGGACAACACTATGAACCTTACTGACACACAATTTGACGCAGAATTCGACCTCCCGGAGATGGACGTGACGAACCTTGAAGGCGAAGCCGGCGACAGCGAGGCTGCGGGACTTTACGAGCACTTTAGAGCCGTTGCCGACAAAGGGCAGGAGTTGCTGCGCATTGATAAGTTTCTTCTCAACCTGATGCCCGACACGTCGCGCAACAGACTACAGATGGCAGCAAAGAATGGCTTTATCCACGTCAATGGAAAGCCCGTGAAGAGCAACTATCGCGTGAAGCCGCTCGACGTTGTAACCCTTCTGCTCGACCGCCCGCGCTACGAAAATATCATTATCCCCGAGGACATTCCGCTCGACATTGTCTATGAAGATGCCGACGTGCTGGTAATCAACAAACCCGCAGGACTCGTGGTTCATCCCGGCTGCGGAAACTATACGGGAACGCTTGTCAATGCCATTGCATGGCACTTGCGCGACAATCCCGACTACGACCCCAACAGTCCCGACGTAGGACTGGTGCACCGCATCGACAAGGACACTTCCGGACTGCTCGTCGTAGCAAAAACGCCCGAGGCAAAGACGCATTTGGGCTGGCAGTTTTTCAACAAAACAACGCGCCGTCGCTACAACGCGCTTGTGTGGAGCAATTTCCAGGAGGATAGTGGTCGCATCGAGGGCAACATCGGACGTTCGCCCAAGGACCGCCTTCAGATGGCTGTATTCCCACCCGACTCGGGCATCGGTAAGCCTGCCGTGACACACTATAATGTAATGGAACGCTTTGGTTATGTGACGCTCGTCGAATGTATCCTCGAAACGGGGCGTACACATCAAATCCGAGCGCACATGAAGCACATCGGCCACCCACTTTTCAGCGATGAGCGCTATGGTGCCGACCAAATATTGCGCGGCACGCAAGGTGCGGCTTACAATAGTTTCATCCGAAATTGCTTTGCACTATGCCCACGTCAGGCATTGCATGCGCGAACATTGGGATTCGAACACCCACGAACGGGAGAGCAAATGGACTTCAGCGTGCCCATTCCCGAAGACATGACTGCGTTGCTCGAAAAGTGGCGCACTTACATTTCAGGACTTAAACAATAGGAATTCATGAAAAGAAATATAGCAATTGTTGCCGGAGGCGACTCCTCCGAATATGGCGTATCGCTGCGTAGTGCGCAGGGCATTCTTTCGTTCATCGACCACGAACGCTACAATGTGGTCGAAGTCCGAATGCGCGGCGCTGAATGGAATGCCTGCTACGAGGGCGAACTGCTGCCCATCGATAAAAATGATTTTTCGTTCAACACAGGCGACGCAAAAATCAAGTTTGACTTTGCCTACATCACGATTCACGGCACACCCGGCGAGAATGGCATTCTGCAAGGCTACTTCGACCTCATCGGAGTGCCCTATTCAACGAGCGGCGTGCTGGTCGAAGCCTTGACATTCAACAAATTTGCGCTCAACAACTACCTCCGCGCTTATCCGCAGGTCAATGTGAGCGACAGCGTGCTGGTGCGCAAGGGCATGGTGCGCCCCGACGATGCTACGATAGTGGAACGTCTGGGACTCCCATGTTTCGTTAAACCCAACGCAGGCGGAAGCAGTTTTGGCGTCACCAAGGTGAAGACCATCGACGACCTTGCCACAGCTATCGACAAGGCGATGAACGAAAGCGACGAAGTAATGATTGAGCGCCTTATGGTAGGTACGGAAATCACCTGCGGCTGCTATCGCAAGGGCGATGAAGTCGTGACATTCCCCATTACGGAAGTGGTGACAACGCAGGAATTCTTCGACTACGACGCGAAGTACAATGGCAAGGTGGAGGAAATCACTCCTGCACGCATCCATCCCGACACAGCCGCGCGTGTGAGCGAGCTGACTCAATTTATATATAGAGCGCTCGACTGCTTCGGTATCATCCGCATCGACTACATCCTTTCGGGCGAGGCTGGAAGCGAAACCATCAACCTCCTGGAAGTGAATACAACGCCTGGTATGACAGCCACCAGCTTTATCCCTCAACAGGTGAGAGCTGCCGGACTCGACATCAAGGACGTTTTGACAGATATTATCGAAGCAAAATTTTAGTTCCCCCATCAGTAACCCCACTAAACCTTATATCCTATGAACGTGAACATTCCTGCTGAATTCGACGACATTCGTCCTTACACTTCGGAAGAACTTCCCATCGTCTTCGACCGACTGCTTGCCGACCCCACTGTCAAGGGATTTATCAAGTCGTTCGTGCGTCACATCCCCTACTTTCTTATCAAGATGCGCATCAAGTCGTGCAAGACGAACCTTGAATTTCAGAAGAAAATCATCTATCCAATCGTAGAGAAGAGTTGGAAAAACTGCACCACAGGTTGTACGTTCGACTATTCAGCTACGCCCGATAAGACCAAGCGCTACAGCTTCATCTCCAACCATCGCGACATAGTGCTCGACTCTGCCTACCTGAGCGGACTGCTCAACAAGCATGGTTTTGAAACTACGGTGGAAATTGCGATTGGCGACAACCTCCTTATCAAACCCTGGATTAAGGATTTGGTGAGAATCAACAAGTCGTTCATCGTGCAGCGTTCGCTCACAGGTCGCGAACTCCTTATGGCGAGCAAGCGCATGAGCGAGTACATGCACTTCGCTGTAACGCAGAAGCGCGAAAACCTTTGGATTGCGCAGCGCGAAGGTCGTGCGAAGGACTCTAACGACCGCACGCAGGACGCTGTGCTCAAAATGCTGGCTATGGGCGGCAAGGGCACTCCCATTGAGAGTCTGAAGGAACTGAACATCGTTCCGTTGGCAATCTCTTACGAATACGACCCCTGCGACTATCTTAAGGCAAAGGAATTTCAGCAGAAACGCGACAATCCCGAATTCAAGAAATTGAAGGAGGACGACCTGCTGAACATGGCTACGGGTATCAAGGGATTCAAAGGCGAGGTTCACTACTGCACCGCACCCTGCATCAACGAGTGGATTGATGAGTTGGCAGACCTCCCCAAGTCGGAAGTCTTCACCGCCATTGCGCAGCGCATCGACAAAGAAATCCACCTGCGCTACCGCCTTTATGCCTGCAACTACATCGCTGCCGACATGCTCAACAACACTGCAGAGCACACAAGCAACTATACGCAGGCCGACAAAGAAAAATTTGAATACTATCTCAACGAACGCATCGGCTTAATCGACCTTCCCAATAAGGACGAAGCCTTCTTGCGCAAGTCTATTCTCACAATGTATGCCAACCCCGTATTCAATCAGTTGGCGGCACAAGCATGAAGCACTTTTATTTAACAAGCATACTCGCATCGCTGTTCTCGCTGCTACTTTCGTGTAGCGAGGACAGCGATGCTTTGCAATCCTACCGACAGGATTTAGCAGAACTCCGCACTGCGGCAGATGGCGTAGCGTCGGATTTGTGGTTGGACAACGGAAAGTCGGTCAAGTTGCTCAATCCGATTCATAAACTCACGCCCGACAGCATTTATCGCGTATATACCGTTTATACCGAACAACCCGAAGGCGCACTGCTTTCGAGTTGCTCGCTCATTCATTCGCCCATGCCTGTCACTGTTCCGGCGGACAAGCAACAAACCGACCCCCTCGAAGTACTCGCAGCATGGAAAACGGAGCGCTATGCCAACCTCTTGCTCAGAATCAAAACAATGTCGGGTTCGCGCCACTCTATCGGCTTTCATTTAGACCAATTGAACACCTCAACTAACGGGAAAACGACGCTCCACTTAAAGTTGATGCACAACAGTCAGGGGGCACCGCAGCACTATTCGAGCGAAACCTACGTATCGTGTCCGCTCTACGAGTTGGCACCTATTGACACCGTCAAGATAAGCGTCAACACCCTTGAGGGCGAAACGCTCTGGACCCTCTTCTAATTATAGGTTACGTAAGTTTAAGGATTTACAAAAAGCTTTAAACGATATAAGCGTATGGAATTTACTTTCCATATAGTGAATCATAACCTCACGAGCGAAGCGACCTTAAGACCTCATAACCTCAAAAGTTGAGCATTTGCGAAACTTTAATAACTTCACTGAAATGAAACGCATTTTATTATTATGTTGCGTGCTGCCCCTTCTGTGTGTGGCACAAACAGGCAAACCTTTGCAGCAAAAATCGCTGCATCTGTGGAACATCCGCCCTGCCAATTATAGCGGCATCACACATATTGCTGCCGACACTTTTGCCCTCGTCAGCGACAAAGAAAAGCTCAACGGCTTCTTCCTCTTTACCATTCAGCAAAATCCCGAGACGGGCGAAATCTTGCACGTTACGTCCGACTCGCTGCGCGGGGTAACGCCCACGTTTGTTGATACAGCGGGCATCTCGCTGCACGACTGCGAGGACATCGCTTATGTACCCGAGAGCAACTCGCTCTTCATCAGCGCCGAAGGCGACCAAACAATCTTGGAATACGACCTGAACGGACAACCTACCGGGCGCGGACTCTATATTCCCAATGAGTTTCGTCAAGACAACATCTACTGGAATTTAGGTTTCGAGGCACTGACTTACGATGCGACGTTCAAACGATTCTGGACCACTACCGAAGCCACACTGCGCTCCGACGGCGAGTATGCAAGAATCGAGCGTCCCGGTGTGCAGAATGTGCTGCGCATTCAGAGTTTCAACAGCGACCTTATGCCTTGCGCACAATACGCTTATCAGATGGACCACCACAAGGCCAAGACTACAGGCATCAGCCATGCCTTTGGCGTACCCGCACTCTGCGCCTTGCCCGATGGGCGACTCCTGGTGATGGAAAGAGAGTTGCGCATCTCGCCCAACTACCTCAGTTCGCACGTAGAATGCAAAATCTTTGTAGTCAATCCCAAGGAGAGCCACCAAATAGATAGTTCTACAGACTTTAAGGAGTTCGACCCCAATCAATTTATGCTTAAACGCCTCGTGGCTACGTTTACCTCCAAACTCTCTCCCATTGCCTACAACATCGGCAATTACGAAGGAATGTGTCTGGGACGCAAACTCAATGACGGCAGACAAACCCTGATTCTCATTAGCGACTCGCAAGGCGGAGCCAAGAAGCATGGTTTCCGCGTCAAGGACTATTTAAAGGTCATTGTGCTGGAGGATTAACTTTCAAGTTTCGCAAGTGCTCAACTTGTTAGGTTATAAGGTCTTAAGGTTATAAGGTTTCAAGGTTATGAGGGCTATGCAGCGTGCAAGCAAGCGTTCGAGTCAAACCATCTCGTCTACTATTCTTCGGTTATGAGGTTTTAAGGATATAAGGTTTTAAGGTAACCAATCCGGATGGTCTCTCATTTCTCATTTCTCCTCGCTCGTACCTAATAACTCGTCTACTATCGTTAATATAAACTGTCTGGATAGTCCTCAAAACCTTAAAGCGTAGCGACCTAACAACCTCATAACCTGATTCAACTGAAGCTTGCGAAAGTTGAGTTAATATTCAACCTTCATAAGGTTCAACTATAACCCTGAATACTCCGACTGCTGATGCTGCAAATCTTCATCCTGATTGCAGCCTCAGCAGTCGGAATTTTGTTCTCGGCAGAAGTGGCACACACTTGTTTCTACGTAGCTCCATGGACAATCGTTCTCTGAAATTCGAGCCATACGCATTCCTTCGAAAAACAAAACACAGGCAACCATTCGTAATATAATAAACCCGTAATTCTGCTTTGATATTTTTCGTGCATTTCAAATTTTGCCACTAAAATCGGGTGTGCAAAAATCGCCATTTTTGTAAGTTCAGAAATTGCAAAAGAGGGTGCGAAACTGTTAACTTTTGTAAAAATAGCGCGAAATGCAGATTTGGAGATCGCCGAAAAATGATGTATATTTGCATAAAGTTAAAGGAGGGCTGTGCTGCCCTCCTTTTTTTATGACCTTTCTCCTGAAAACTTCCTTTGAAGAAGGATTTTCTTCCTTTTAAGTAGGAAATTTTTCCTTTTAAGAAAAACTTTTTTCTTTTTAAGAAGGAAAAAATCGCGCTGTTTTCGGAAAAAATTTGTTAAACAACGTAAGTTTTTCTTAACAGAAGTTAAAGTTTTAAACTTTTTTACTTTTTGAGCGATGTTAACGGATGTTAAAAATTGCATCAACGAAATTTTGCAAAATTTCGTTGATAGTAAACGAGTTTTTAGGTACGAGTAGACGAGATGGTTAGACTCTAACGCTTGTTTGCACGCTGGCATGCATTTCTCATGGAAACCTTATATCCTTAAAACCTTATAACCTCAAAATAGTAGACGAGATGGTTTGACTCAAACGCTTGCTTGCACGCTGCATAGCCTTATAACCTTAAAACCTCACAACCTCACTTTAAAACCTCACAAGCGAAACGACCTTAAAACCTCATAACCTCAAAGAGGGTGTGTTTTAACACACCCTCTTCTTTCTATGATGTGAAAAATGTTTACCGGACAGTCCCCATTGCCCAAGGCAAACAAAAATGAGATATAACAAGGTTTGTTATATAGAAGCAATATTATTAAATAATTTTGTAAAGTAAAATTTACAATCCATTTCGCAAGCAACTGCATTACCCTAACTATTTTTGTTATCACGCGTCACATGTCACGCTCATCTTGTGCATAGACTAAAAAAGAAAGACACCCCGTGTAATAGTGTCTATCTTTGTTGTGTATTAATGAAGAGGTTTTGAACCACACGTAAAGACGCTAAAAATAAAAAAAGGAAATGCTTCCCCATTATTACTTAAATCTTTTTTTGTTACCATCTCTACGTTCTAATTCATCTAATGGGATATTTCCTTTTATTTGCGGTCCTCCAATATCAATCTTTTTAGCTGTAATTGTTTGGCAATATTCTAGTATCTTGGAAATGGATGAATAGCCATTTTTAATGTATTCAACGTACTGTGCCAAAACACCAAGGAACTTAAAATAATAGAAGGACTTTAGTGGAAGGACTTTGTCTAAAACATCTTTCTCCCATTGATTTAAAGTGTTACCTCTATGATTCATATTGCGGCATTGATAAATCTCATTTAACAATGTGGTAATTTCAATAAAAGAATCATAATCACTACCCTTCATCATTGCTTTATAACCCATAAAATATACAATAGTTCGTATTTTATCTATTGCGTATTGAGATTGAAAAGATTTCTTAGATTTTTCAAAGGCATTAGTAAAACCTGATTGTTTAGAATTACCTGGGAAAATAAGACTTGCAATGGAGAAATCTCCAATTCTCTCAGAGATAGAAGATTCCTTCCCTTTTTCAACTTTAACATATGCAGGATGTCCCCACATTTTACTTGTGATTTCCTCTAATTCTTTTTTTTCAGATAAACGATTGGTCATGCATTCTATCTGTTGATAGAGTGAGAGGCAAAAATCCCCGAAATTATCCTTTCTTTTAAAAGATTCCATTCTTATGAAATCTTCAATAAGAATATCTTTAATAGATTTTAATGGAAAATCAGCATAAAATTCTTCAGCTTGTTTCCTTATTATTTTTTCAATGCAATATTCATAGATATGGTTCATTCGTTCATCTTCAAATAAAGAAGATGATTCAGGAATGATTTCAAGTCTCTTACGAAGCTTAATATCAAATTCTGAATTTTGCTGTGATAGAATATAAATTTTCTCTATCGTATTTTTTAATTTTTCGTCCATATCATATAATTAAGAGTGAATCCAATTCATTATTAAGTTCATCTATGTTTACCTTCTTAGGAGTGGAAATTGTCACTTTGTCTGCATAATGTATCTGCCAAAATTGTTTGCCATCAACACCACGACAATTTGAAATTGCAAGATTTTCTTTGTTGCTTTCATCCTCTTCAGTAATCTTTTTACTTACACTAGTCCACTGAACAACACTCTTGCCATGTTCATCTTTTATATCCCTCAAAAAGAACTCTCCATATCTTGGTTTCCCATTCTTTTTGATAATAGTGACTTCTGTCTGGTTTATCTTCTCAAACTCAACAACTGGTATAGTTTCTATATAGGTAATGCCTACGTTGTTAGTTTTATTGGGCATAGAGTCCCTCTTGATTAATTCTTGAAACTTTATATTAAGTTTAAGATATACCGAGTCAGTATCGCTTTTAACCATTTTTAAATACATTAGTTTGCCATCAAGAACATTAATCAAATCGGGATTCCCTTTTTTGACATACCCTTTTTCATCCTTATATTTAGGTAAGAATTTGGATATTGCAACCGAATAACCATATTTCTCCCATATATGAAGTAGACTTCTGATTTCGCGAACATAGTTCTTGGTCACATTAAGTTTCTGGCTGATAATAATTCCAGTAACCTCTTGTCTGCTTCCAATCTTCTGCAATCTTGTTTTGCTATCATTAATAGCAAATCCTTGACCTTCTATAATACGAACGAGTTCTTTCCTAAACTCACCTTTATTTGCATACACGTTGTGCATTGAACTAAAGGTAATGTCATCTGCATAACGGGTATAATGTAGTCCAAAACGTTTTGCTAATCCATTCAACCTGCGGTCCAATGTATCACAAATCATATTAGTAATAATTGGTGACGTAGGAGCACCCTGCGGTAACACATATTTAAAGTGTTTATCCAATTCATGATGCTTATGCTCATTGGGTTTATCGCGTTTTAGCCTCATTGAGCATAATCCAGAAATTAATAATGCAATTTGTGGTGAAAAGTTGAATGGAGCTAATGTTAGACGCTTCATCACCCGTCCTTGCTCTACACTTGGAAAGAAATCTTTTAAATCTATGTTAAACACATAGTTCTGTCCTTTGTGAACATCAGCATTCGTTACGACAGAACGTCCTTCGGCAAACCCCATCGCGTGGTCAGACGGAATGTACATTGCTTTCAAAATTTCATTAACAACCTGAAGCAGCATCAAGAAACTTTGATTACGAGGCGCCGAAATTTCACGAAAACCTCCCGACTTTTTCTTTATTTTGAAAAGGCGATAGCGATGAAAGGTATTATTAGGATTGCAATAATACAAAAGATGTTTCATCGTGAATGGATAAAACTTATTAGTCTCTAAACCTAATTCACGTATCTTTTCCAGTTTGATACGATTCAGTAATGCCAATAAGTCCTCCCTTGTTGACATCTGTAATGCAATTTGTTTTACTTCCGCTTTATCCATTTGACAAAATCTTATATAAAAAAGGCAGTCTTTAAGGTTAAACTGAAACATCTTTTCTTTATGTAATATAAAAATAAAACATACATAAATAATGATAATAACAAGATAGAATGTACAACGTACTAAAGTCTACGTTAACGTACTAACATTGTTTATCTCCAAGTTCGTAATGAACAAGGAGACATCTGGACAAATACGCCAGACAGATTTCAAATGTCCGTTTCAGTTTATCAACCTACCAAAGACCGCCTTGTTTTGTTTTCTTTTGCAAAGTTACCGACAATACACGAATTCTATGTTCGTGTTGATTGAAAATAATTACTTATTCAATCTATATTCCAATATGCGTCAGGATCCCCATCAAATGCATCATTAATAACATCATCACTGTACCCCATAATATCCTGCGCATATGAACCAGCATATTCTCCGTAGTGTGTACCATAATCAGTATCATAATTATACTCATCCCTCTCGAACTCGTCGTATTCAAAATTTTCTTTTAAGTAACTATTCAAAATTAATTTTATAAATATGAGTAATTTACAAATAAGTTCGTTCCAACAGATGCTAATGCTCTGTTTGTACAATAAAAAAGAGAGTCCTTAGTATTGTAATCTACAGGCCTTATCCATTTTCCC
>JAZQXH010000043.1:0-48792 GCA_045632745.1 Alloprevotella sp. | reverse complement strand
TGATTTCTGTTGTATATTTGCACTACGATTAAGGAGGGCATCGTTGCCCTCCTTTTTTTGTGACCTTTCTCCTGAAAACTTCCTTTGAAGAAGGATTTTCTTCCTTTTAAGTAGGAATTTTTTCCTTTTAAGAAAAACGTTTTTCTTTTTAAGAAGGAAAAAATTCCTCGATTTTCCGAAAATTTTTGTTAAACTTCCTAAGTTTTTCTTAACAGAAGTTAAAGTTTTAAACTTTTTTACTTTTTGAGCGACGTTAACAGATGTTAAAAAAAACTTGACAACGATTTTGTCAAGTTTTTAGTAGACGAGTTATTAGGTACGAGCAGACGAGATGGTTTGACTCGAACGCTGGCTTGTACGCTGGTTTTCATTCCGCAAGGCAACTGTACTCTATTGCACATCACGTTGACAAAATAAATCAACAGATTAAACAGATGGCACAGATTTCCAAGTCCTGCATAGCAAAACCGTGTAATCCGTGTAATCACGTTGATAAATAAAGTAATCCGCATGGCAGCTGTACTCTGTTCTCTGTACTCTGTACTCTAAATGCGCATTCTCTATACGAAACTCCAAAAGTAGTGAGATTTTAAACAGAAAAAAATAAGAATTTATCCCTTTTTCTTCAAAAATCTTACTACTTTTGTCTATTCAATGAACTACAGGTCCGACGTGCGCCTCCCTACTTGCAAAACCGGTAGCGCCACAAGGGCTTATCACCACATACTAAGACATTTTCAGCACTCATGAAAATCACATTCAAAATAGATTACGCTGCCCCTTGGGGAGAACAGTTGGGCGTGCTCCTTGAGCAACAATCTGCCCCACTCATGCTGACCACTGCCGACGGACGCAACTGGGAAGGAACATTCGACCTGAAGTTGCCCTTGGGCGAACTCGTGGAATATCGCTACGCCGTATATAACGACGGCAAAGCCGTGCGCACCGAACTCGGACGCTGGGCGCACTGTCTGCGCACTACGAAGAACGAAGGCGCTGCCCACGTAGTGAGCGACGCATGGCGCGACATGCCCTACGCCTCCTACCTCTTCAGCGCAGCATTCTCCAACCAGGCGCTGACCACTCCACTCAAAGCCGCGGCTAACGAAAACCGCGGCGTCGTAGTGCGCGCCCTCTGCCCTTGCCTGAGCAAGCAAGGACAGCGCCTCGTCATGGTAGGCGAAGGCAGTGCGCTGGGCGAATGGGTGCCACAGCGAGGTGTGGAGATGACCGAGGTGATGCCAAACATTTGGCAGGCACTGCTCCCCACCGACGAGGTGAAGGACGCTGCGCAGTACAAGTTCGTGGCGATGAAGCAAGGGTCGAAGGAAGTGGCAGAGTGGGAAACCTGCGACAACCGCCGCCTCTACATGCCCGACACGGACAGCGGCATCGTTTACCACATGCCCGAGCAGGAAGTGTACTTCCCCTCTACGGGTAAGCGCCTTGCCGGAACAGCCATCCCCGTATTCTCGCTCCGTTCTGAGGGCAGCCAGGGCGTTGGCGACTTTGGCGACCTCCGCACGATGGTGGACTGGTGCCTGAAGACGCAGCAACGCGTGCTCCAGATTCTGCCCATCAACGACACAACGGCAACGCACACAAAGGCTGACTCGTATCCCTACAACAGCATCACGATTTATGCGTTCCACCCCATGTATATCGACCTTCGCCAGTTGGGCGGACTGAGCAACGCGGAGGTGGAAGAACGCTTTGCCCACCGATTCCAGGCGCTCAACGCACTCGCGCTGATGGACTACGAAGGCGCCAACGCTGCAAAGCTGGAATACCTGCGCGCCTACTACGAAGAAAAGGGGGCTGCCATGATGCAAACACCCGAAGCAAAGGACTTCGTGAAGAACAACGAGCACTGGCTCTGGAACTACGCTGCCTTCTGCTATCTGCGCGACCAATACGCCACTTCGGACTTCCGCACATGGCCCCAGTACAGCCAATACACCAAGGAACAGATTGAACGCTTGTGCAAGAACAATCCCGAAATCCTGTTCCACTGCTTCCTGCAATATCTGCTCCATGTGCAACTCAAGAGCGTGAGCGAATATGCGCGCTCAAAGGGTGTCATCCTCAAAGGCGACATCCCCATCGGCATCAGCCCCTGCAGCGTCGAAGCATGGGTGGAGCCCCACTACTTTAACCTCAACGGACAAGCCGGAGCACCGCCCGACGCTTTCTCGGCAAACGGCCAGAACTGGGGTTTCCCCACGTACAACTGGGACGTAATGGCGGAAGACGGCTACGCATGGTGGAAACGCCGCTTTAGCAAAATGGCTGAATACTTCACCGCCTACCGCATTGACCACATACTGGGCTTCTTCCGCATTTGGGAGATTCCTACGCACTCGGTGCAGGGCATGCTCGGACAATTTGTGCCTGCGCTGCCCATGACGAAAGCGGAAGTCGAAAGTTACGGACTCAACCTGAGCATGGAAGAGATGCTCCTGCCCTGGATTGACGATGCGCTCATCTACGAAACCTTTGGCCAACATGCTCCCTATGTGTGCGAACGCTTCCTCATACACGACGAAGCACTGAAACGCTGGATGCTGAAGCCCGAATACGACACGCAGCGCAAGATTCAAACGCTCGTCGTGAGCGACGGCTATTCGCCCGAGGCTTGGGCAGACATCGTAAACGGACTGATGGACCTCACGAACAACGTGCTCTTCGTAGCCGACCGCAGCGACGCCGGCATGGTGCACCCACGCATCCTGGCACAGACGGCCCCAGTCTTCCAGCGCCTCAACTGGCAGCAGCGCGAAGCCTTCTGCCGCCTGCACGACGACTACTTCTACCACCGCCACAACGAATTCTGGTATGGCAAGGCGATGGAAAAACTCCCCGCTCTGCTCAAGGCTGCGCCCATGATGGCGTGCGGTGAAGACCTCGGCATGGTGCCCGACTGCGTGCCCTGGGTGATGAACGAACTCCAAATCCTGAGCCTCGAAATTCAGCGCATGCCGAAAGCGCTGGGTGCAGACTTCGGAACACCCTGGAACTACCCCTACCGCTCGGTTTGCACCATCTCTACGCACGACATGGCAACGCTGCGCGGATGGTGGGAGGAAGACGCCGAACTCACACGCCGCTTCTACCACACGCAACTCGGACATGGCGAACCCTACCCCACAAAAGCCGAAGCCTGGCTCTGCAAAGAAATCGTGCAGCGCAATCTCGAAGCGCCCTCGCTCTTAGCCGTAATGGCACTGCAGGACTGGCTCTCCATCGACGATAGTCTGCGCTACCCCAACCCCGACGCCGAGCGCATCAATGTGCCCGCCAATCCTCACCACTACTGGGGCTACCGCATGCACATCACGCTCGAAGACCTGCTCGCTCAGGATGCTTTCAACGAAGCGCTCGCTGTGCTCATCACCGGTGCACAGCGCGCTTAATAGTTACACGCTGAACTACAAATTTCAAAACCTCCCCCTTCCTACCTCAAACAAAACGCTCAATATGAAAAGGTTGTTTCTGCTCCTCGCCATACTCCTTGCGCTGCCCCTCAGCGCCCAGCAAAAAATCAAAGTGGCATGCGTTGGCAACAGCGTGACCTATGGTTACCTGCTGCCCGAACGCGAAAAGAATGCCTACCCCGCTCGACTCCAGGCCATGCTTGGCGACAAGGCGGAGGTGGCGAACTTCGGACACTCGGGAGCTACGCTGCTGCGCAAGGGTCATCGCCCCTACATGACGCTGCCCGAATTTCGCAGCGCCATGGATTTCAAGGCCGACATCGTAGTCATCCACCTCGGACTCAACGACACCGACCCCCGCAACTGGCCTAACTATCGCCAGGAGTTTGCAAGCGACTACTATGCGCTCATCGACTCTATGCGCGTAGCTAATCCGAAGGCGAAAATCTGGATTTGTCGCATGACGCCCATATCCCACAACCACCGTCGCTACCTTAGCGGCACGCGCGACTGGCACGCTCAGATTCAGCCCGTCATCGAGCAAGTGGCAGCCAACGCTGGCGTGAAACTCATCGACCTGCACCAACCCTTCCACGAACGCTACGACCTCTTCCCCGACGCGCTCCACCCCAATGCCGAAGGTGCGGAAATGTTGGCAAAGATTGTGTACGCACACATCACGGGCGACTTTGGCGGACTGCAAATGCCTGCCACCTACTCTGACAACATGGTCATCCAGCGCGACAAGCCCATCCATATTGCGGGCAAGGCAAACGTAGGCGACCGCATCAAAGTGAGCTTTGCGGGCAAGAAGCAATCGACAACAGCGGGCGACAACGGCACGTGGAGCGTTGACTTCAAAGCACTCCCCGCAGGCGGACCCTACGAACTCAGCATCGAAGCACCCGGCAAGACGCTCACGTATCAGAACGTATGGATGGGCGACGTATGGGTGTGCTCCGGACAGTCGAACATGGAGTTTCCGCTGGCATCGAGCATCGGTGGCAAGGAAACGGCTGCCCTCGCCGGAAAGATGGACAAGCTCCACCTCTACCACATGTTGCCCATCACGACAACCTACGACATAGAATGGGACGAAGCCACCTGCCAGGCTGCTAACCGCAATGAATACTACCATCCTGCAAAGTGGGAAATCAACAACGAGCAGGCTGCACTCAAGTTCTCTGCCATCGCCTACCACTTTGGAAGCATGCTGGCTGACAGCCTCGACGTTCACATCGGACTCGTGCTCAACGCAGTGGGAGGTTCTACTACTGAGAGTTGGATTGACCGCAGCACGCTGGAATGGGACTTCCCCCAGGTGCTCTACAACTGGACAAAGGGCGACTTCGGACAGGACTGGGCACGCGGACGCGCTCTCCGCAACATCGCTGCCAGCAAAAATCCGCTCCAGCGCCACCCCTTCATGCCCCACTACCTCTTCGACGCCGGTATGCTGCCCCTCAAGGCGCTCAATCCCTGCGGCGTAATCTGGTATCAGGGCGAATCGAACGCCCACAACGTAGAACTCCACGAACAACTCTTCACGCTGATGGAAAAGAGTTGGCGTCAATATTTCAACAACGACGCACTGCCTTTCTACACCGTGCAGCTCTCAAGCATCGCACCACGCCAAAGCTGGCCCCACTTCCGCGACAGTCAGCGACGCCTGGCAAAATCGCTCCCCCACACCTACTTAGCAGTAAGTAGCGACGTGGGCGACTCGCTCGACGTGCACCCACGCAACAAGAAGCCTGTAGGACAGCGCCTGGCATTGCAAGCCTTGAAAAACACGTATGGCAAGAACCTCGTTGCATCGGGTCCTGAATACGCTTCGCACTACACACGCGGTGCATCCATCATCATCGACTTCGACAACGCAGAAGGACTTTGCAGTAGCGACGGACAGGCGCTTGCCACATTTGAGATAGCAGGTGCCGACGGCGTTTTCCACCCAGCTGAAGCGCTGATTAAGGACAACAGCGTGAAGGTACATTCCCCAAAAGTGAAGCACCCCGTACACGTACGCTACGGTTGGACACCCTTCGCCAACAAAGCTAACCTTGTCAACAAGCAAGGATTGCCTGCAAGCACATTTACAACCGAAACATTCTAACAATTTCTACTGCGGATGAAAGTCCCTGTCACATACCCCATCGTGCGTTGCTATGCCAAGCACGGGGGAGTGTACTACAGCGGCTTTCATCCCCAATACATTTTTACAGACTATGTCAATCACAAGCCTTGTGCGCCCGTTTTTTCTTCCGCGCACCCGTCAGATAGATAAATACGCAACAAACGCTGAGGAAATTCAGCGCAACGTGCTGAAATACCTGCTCAAAGCTGCTGCAAACACGGAGTGGGGCAAGCAATACGACTATGCCAACACGACGAGTTATGAAACGTTTGCAGCCCGCGTGCCCATCAACAACTACGACACACTGAAAGACCACATCGACCGCATGCGCCATGGCGAAGCCGACGTGTTGTGGCGCGGAAAGGTGAAGTGGTACGCCAAATCTTCGGGCACTACGAGCGACAAGAGCAAGTTCATCCCCGTAAGCCACGAGTACCTGCAGAACACGCACTACAAGGGCGGTGCCGACGTCGTGTCGCTCTATCTGCGTAACACGCCCGACAGTCGCATCTTCGACGGTCGCGCACTGATTTTGGGCGGCAGTCATGCTCCCAACTACAACTCACCCGACTCGCTCGTGGGCGACCTCTCGGCAATTCTGATTGAAAACATCAACCCGATTGTCAACCTGCTGCGTGTGCCCAAGAAGCAGGTGGCGCTCCTCTCCGACTTTGAAGAGAAGCGCGACCGCATTGCCGACTACGCCAAGGACAAGAACGTGACAAACATCTCGGGTGTTCCGTCGTGGATGATGGCTGTGATTCGCCGCACACTCGACATTACGGGCAAGACGGACCTTTCGGACGTATGGCCCAACCTCGAAGTATTCTTCCACGGTGGTGTGGCTTTCACTCCCTACCGCGAACAGTATGAGCGCATCATCTCTTCGCCCCGCATGCGCTACATGGAGACGTACAATGCCTCGGAAGGTTTCTTCGGCATTCAGAACGACCCCGCCGACCGCGCGATGTTGCTGATGCTCGACTACGGCGTGTTCTACGAATTCATACCGCTCGAAGACGTGGACAGCGCCAACCCGCGCGTACTGCCATTGTGGGAAGTGGAAGTCGGCAAGAACTACGCCATCGTCATCTCTACAGCATGCGGACTTTGGCGTTACCAGATTGGCGACACAGTGCGCTTCACTTCAGCCAATCCCTATAAATTCGTCATCTCAGGCCGTACAAAGAGTTTCATCAATGCCTTTGGCGAAGAACTCATCGTGGACAACGCTGAGCAAGGACTCAAACAGGCTTGCGAGGCTACGGGCGCACAGGTCAAGGACTACACCGCTGCCCCCGTATTCATGAACGACGACGGCAAATGTCGCCATCAGTGGATTATTGAATTCAGCCAGGAGCCCAAGGACGTCGCAGCCTTTGCCCGACTGCTCGACGAGGCACTGCAACGCGTGAACTCCGACTACGAAGCCAAGCGCTACAAAGACCTCACCCTCCAACAGCTCGAACTCATCGTGGCACGCCCAGGACTGTTTGACGACTGGCTCAAATCGAAGGGAAAACTGGGCGGACAGCACAAAGTGCCGCGCCTGTCGAACAATCGCGACATTATAGAAGAAATCCTCGCTATCAGCAAGCAAGCCTAAAAAATGCTTTGCATCCCATCCCCTCCCCCCATCATTAAAAAATGAAAAGTATCTATTTATTTCTCACGCTCATATTGCTCACGGCCTGTCAGCACAATGCCGATAGTTTTACAATAGAGGGCGACATTCAAAACATTCGCCAGGCAGAACTCTACATCTTTGACGAAAGCCAGAATGCGCAGCGCGTTGACACCATCCTCGTAAAGAACGGCAGTTTCGAAATCACACTCCCGCTCACGTCGCCCACAACCTTCACGCTGCTATTCCCCAACTTCTTCGAAATCCCCGTCGTAGCCCACCCCGGCGATAAGCTAAGCCTTCAGGCCAACGCTACTCACCTTGCACAAAGCATCGTTAAGGGCAATCCGGAAAACGAAGCACTCACAGTCTTTCGACAGTCGGTGGCAGAAAAACCATTACGCGAACAATGCCTGGCAGCCCAACAATTTATCTACGACAATGTAAATACGCTGGCAGCAGTGGCTGTCTTCAAGCGTTACTTCGTACGTACGCAAAAGCCGGTGCTTGCCGAAGCCTATCCCCTGCTCGACACACTGAGCAACGCGCAACCCGATAACGAAGAACTCGCATTTCTGCAACGCAACTACCTCGCACGCCTGCTTTGCTCCGAAGGACAGAGTTTGCCACAATTTGAAGAAGTAACAATAAAGGGCGACAGCGTCAGCAACAAAGATTACTTAGGTTCACCCATGGTCGTAACGATGTGGGCTTCATGGCAGCGCGACATCCGAACTATGCTGAAGGAAATCATCGAACTCGAAAAAACCTTCAAGCCCCAAGGAGTAAAGTTCCTGCACATCAGTCTTGACCCTACGCTTACCAACGCCAAGCGCACACTGCGACGCGACTCCCTGAGTTCGCCCGTCATCTGCGACCAGCAATGTTTGGGCTCCCCCCTGCTCTCCACCTTCGGACTTCGCAAAATCCCTGAATTCATCCTTATCAACGACGAGGGGAAAATCGTACGTCGCGACCTCGAGAGAGAGCAGCTAAAGGGCGAAATCAAAAAACTTTTGCAATAATCCCCACGTTCCGTCTCCCCCTCCGCCACACACGCGAAAATCACACGAACAAGGACTCCCTCCACACCCACAACAAGATTCTCTTTTTTTCTCATCACTATGCTCGTCAAAAGCTATACTGCGACCGTAAACGGACTTACAGCCATCCGTGTCGAAGTAGAAGTCTTCACCACAAAGTCAGCTCAGACCAACGTCTTCATGGTGGGACTTCCCGACAATGCAGTACGCGAAAGCCGCTCACGCATACAAGCTGCACTACAAACTTCAAAATACTACCTTCCGGAACCGCAAAACACAACAATAAACTTCGCACCGGCTGATGTTAAGAAAGAAGGTACCGGTTTCGACCTCCCCATTGCAATCGGAATGATTGCGGCTGCCAAACTCATCGATACCGAAGTGCTAAATCGCTTCATGTTTGTCGGTGAATTAGGATTAGACGGTTCTATCCGAAGCATCAAAGGTGCGCTCCCAATTGCCATTCGCGCTCGGGCTGAAGGAATGGAGGGACTCATCGTTCCTTCCGAAAATGTTCGCGAAGCTGCTGTTGTCAACAATCTTAAAGTATATGGTGCATCCCATCTTAAAGATGTTGTTGACTTTCTCAACGGAAAGGAAACTTTGACACAATGTATCGTCAATACGCGCGAAGAATTCTTTCAGGCGCAGGCAGAGTGTGCGTTCGACTTTGCGGAGGTCAAAGGTCAGGAAGTAGTGAAGCGCGCTTTTGAAATCGCAGCTGCAGGCGGACACAATATTATATTGGTAGGAGCACCAGGCTGTGGCAAGAGCATGATGGCAAAACGTCTGCCCTCAATACTTCCGCAACTATCGCTCTCGGAAAGTTTGGAGACCACGCAAATTCACTCCATCGCAGGCAAACTCACAGCCAGCGACTCGCTCATTGCGCAGCGCCCCTTCCGCTCTCCGCACCACACCATTTCGGACGTAGCGCTGATTGGCGGTGGAGCAACATTCCAACCCGGCGAAATCAGTTTGGCTCACAACGGAGTACTGTTTCTCGACGAATTGCCCGAATACTCGCGCACCGCACTCGAAACCTTGCGCCAACCTTTGGAAGACAGAGTCATCAGTATTTCGCGCAGTCGTTACCGCACGACGCTGCCTTGCTCCTTTGTTTTAGTCGCAGCCATGAATCCTTGCCCTTGTGGTTACTACAACCACCCGACGCACCGTTGCGACTGCTCGCCCGGACAAATTCAGCGCTACATGAACAAGATTTCGGGTCCGCTACTCGACCGCATCGACCTGCAATGTGAAATCATGCCGCTCAGTTTTGAGGAAATGTCAAACGCAACACCTGGTGAATCAAGCGCCCAAATTCGAGAAAGAGTGGTCGCAGCGCGCCAACGCCAGACACAACGTTATCAAAACATCCCGGGCATACACTGCAACGCGCAGATGACGGAGAAACTCATGGAAGAATATTGCCAGTTGGACGAAGCTTCGGCAACATTCCTCAAAAATGCGATGGAGCGCATGCAACTCTCGGCGCGTGCCTACAGCCGCATTCTCAAAGTGGCACGCACCATTGCCGACCTCGAAGGCACGGAGTGCATCATGCTCCCCCACATCTCCGAAGCCGTAGGTTATCGCAACCTCGACCGCAGCGACTGGGGCGAACGCTAAATTTATCCCATTAAATTTATACAACGTAAAAACAAACTTTAATACAATAACAACTATGAAAATTAAAAACTATTTGCTCCTCGCTGCAGCCGCAATGCTTTGTGCCTGTTCGTCAACGGGCGGCGCTGATTCCACAGCAGAAAACACAACAACTGCCAATCTCTACGATGGCGAAATCAACAAGCACCCTTATGTTGACCTCGGACTCAGCGTATTCTGGTCACCCCTCAACATTTGTGCAGACTCTCTCAGCGACAAGGGTAACTATGTGGCTTGGGGAGAAGTGGACACCGCCAAAACTGAATTTGCCGCTGCAAATTGCGAAACATTCCAGAAATCTTATGCCCGCGAAATGCAAGGCAACATTGACCACGACGTAGCACGCAACCTCTGGAAGCACACATGGCGACTTCCTACTAAAGAAGAATTTGCCGAACTCATCGAAAAGTGCGAATGGACAAAAGACACCGTTGACCTCATTGCCGGCTACACTGTAAAGGGTCCTAACGGGAAGACCATCTTCCTGCCCTGCGCAGGCTTTAAGTCTGCCGAAACCGAAGCACCCGACTCTTGCAGCGGACAAGGTTACTACTGGAGCGGGTCGCACACTCGCGGTCGCGCTGAAAAGGCAAAGGCATTCTGCCTCACAATCGGCGTAGCAGACAGTGCAACTGTAGTAGAACTCGAACGCTACAACGGACTTTGCATCCGCCCCATTTCAAACAAGTAAACAAGCATTCAGGAGTTCACTCCGAAATGAATCATACAAAATAAGAGCGTAGTTTCAAGGCTTTCAAGCCAAGAAACTACGCTCTTTGCTACTTTGTGAACATTACTATTTTTATATTGGTAGGAGCACCAGGCTGTGGCAAGAGTATGATGGCAAAACGCCTGCCCTCTATACTTCCGCAACTATCGCTATCGGAAAGTTTGGAGACTACGCAAATTCACTCCGTCGCAGGCAAACTCACAGCCAGCGACTCGCTCATTGCGCAGCGCCCCTTCCGCTCTCCGCACCACACCATTTCGGACGTATCGGTTACAAGGGGGAGTGGAAATAATCCCCCGCCAGTTTCCCAACGAGAAAACTGGAGTACTCTCACGAGAGTACTGGAACAGCGCCCCGAGGACCACACACTTGCAAAACAATGCCCGAAAGCCGGTCACTCCGACTTTCGGGCATTGCGTTTATGTGTCTTTACGTTTATCGGACAGTAATATCTTGAAGACAAACAGTAAAAACTCCGATATTTTCGCTACTATCTATTGCTATTGCTGACAGGTCTTACGTACAAGACACCACCGCCATAAGTGTCTGTCTCCTTATAGAAATTATATGTCTTGCCCGTTGTTGGATGTGTCCAGGACAGATCATAATTTCTAAAATAAGGAGCAAGGTATGAAGTAATCTCGAAGGGACGAAGGATAAGGCCATAGTTGTTATATACGTGAGTTTTTTCTGTTAGCACCTCGCCAACACCTAAATCCTTCTCTATATCTAAGACGTCTTGCCAATAATAAGCCTCAATTTCATCGAACTCTTCGCCAGTAAGCGCTTGATTAATATCTATAATAAACTGATGATCGCGCTCCTTCATCTTTTCAAGATTCCAGATAATATCATTCGGAGCACTCAAATATACGGTTATATCATGTTTGGTACTTTTTTTGATGTATGGCAGGAAGATTACATTTGTGCCATCTACCTTATCGTAGATATAAAAACCTTTAACGCCATTGTAGACACCATTCTTCCAATAGCACAATTCTTCCAGTTCTCGCCACTCATCCTCTGTTGGGATACGGTATCCGCTTCCCATAGTACGGGTTACCACATCGTAATCGCGGTTGCCCAACCAATTGTCATCATCTACGTTGTCAGGAAGGAAATGTGGAGATGTCTCTTTGTCGAAATTTTTGAATGCGCAACACTGTTGCAAAGCGGTGCCTGCAATCTCTGGTGCATTTGCTCCCATATTGTTTGACGCCCACTTTACGCTTACTCCCAAATCTACAAGCTTAGTCTTGGAAACTTGAAGGTCGGGAGTCACGAAACTGCGGACTTCACCATTGTATTTAGTGCCTGCCATGTAAACATAAGCACGATAATAATAAGTGGTTCCTGGTTTCAACAATCCCTCACCATCGTCTGAGAGAACAGTTTCGAAGTGTCCATTTGAAATACCGCTATTCGAGAATGCAAACTTTGTCTCGCTTGAATTGAAATCGGGGGTATTGGGAGTGAACTCTACACCTAAGGTTGTGTATGCTCCCTGATAAGTGGTCATAATCGAGGCCAATATGGTGGCCTTTAAGGGTTTTACATCTCTGTATCCGCCGGTTGCCACCAAACTATAGCCTGATATTTTGCCATAATCATTGGTAACGTCCACAATAGGTTCTTCATCTTCATCTTCACTGCATGATTGCAGGTTGAAAAGGGAAAGTCCCAACACCATAAAGAACAGGAGTTTCTGTAATAATTTGAAGTTCATCGTTTTAATTCTTAATGATAAAAAAGGCGTAAACCATTCGTTACTCGCCTCTTATTTGGGTTACCGCCAAGTGACCTCGTTTACGACAAGCACGAACAGTCCACACCTTAAACGGTGTGAACTTTCTTACTGCTTGTTCTCGTAAACTGAATGTTTTGGCGGTATTCAAATAAGAGAGAACAAGAGCTAAAAGCTCAAATCCAATATGTTATAATGTACGAACGGGAACGCCTTCCGTTGTTAATGTTTTTGTTTTTTCTCTGTTTGAAAGGTCTGTCACATGGACAGACACTGCTTTCTGTGCGTTCATTGGGGTACTGTCTGTTTCTTACTTACGATTGTTTAAGGGATTAGTAAATCTGTTGCGTGGGCAAAGATAGGGATTTTTTTCCATAATCCCAAATCGGTCATTAGACTGTTATGCGCTAATGAAACCTTCTTTTTGTCATCTGTTTCGTCACTTCTCGGTTACAATGAAACCCACGCACCGTTGCGACTGCTCGCCCGGACAAAATCAGCGCTACATGAACAAAAATTCGGGTCCGCGACTCGACCGCATCGACCTGCAATGTGAAATCATGCCGCTCAGTTTTGAGAAATGTCAAACGCAACGCCTGGCGAATTGAGCGCCCAAATTCGAAAAAAGTGCGAATGGACAAAAGACACCGTTGACCTCATTGCCGGCTACACTATAAAGGGCCCTAACGGAAAGACCATCTTCCTGCCTTGCGCTGGTTTTAAGTCTGCCGAAACCGAAGCACCCGACTCTTGCAGCGGACAGGGTTACTACTGGAGTGGTTCGCACACTCGCGGTCGCGCTGAAAAGGCGAAGGCATTCTGTCTTACAATTGGCGTAGCAGACAGTGCAACTGTAGTAGAACTCGAACGCTACAACGGACTTTGCATCCGCCCCGTTTCAAACAAGTAAACAAGCATTCAAGAGTTCACTCCGAAATAAATCAAACAAAAGAAGAGCGTAGTTTCAAGGCTTTCAAACCAAAAAACTACGCTCTTTGCTACTTTATGAACATTGCTATTTTTAAGAATGGCGGCGCTTGAGTTCCTCTTCCAGCTGAGCAAGGCTCACTCCCATCTGTTCGCAGAGCACCAACAAGTGGTAAATCACGTCGCCAGCTTCGTAAGAGAAGCGCCGGGCATTGCCACTCACAGCCTCGATAGCGGCTTCGGCGGCTTCTTCGCAAACCTTCTGCGCAATGGTCTTGGGACCCTTAATGAAAAGTTTGGTGGTGTACGAACCATCGGGCATCTGCTCGTGGCGCTCCTTCACCACCTTGGAAAGTGTGCGCACAAAGCCCTCCGCCTCAGGCGTGTCGAAACACGAAGTCGTTCCGCGGTGGCAAGTAGGTCCGATGGGATTGGCTTTGATGAGCAACGTGTCGGCATCGCAATCCATGTAGCAATCCACAACGTTGAGATAGTGCCCCGACGTTTCGCCTTTGTTCCACAGACATTGGCGCGTGCGGCTAAAGAAAGTGATGCGGCGCTCAGCCATCGTGCGCTCGAACGCCTCTTCGTTCATATAACCCAGCATCAGTACGCGCAGCGTGGTGGCGTCCTGCACGATGACGGGTAAGAGGCCATCGGGGCATTTTGAAAGATTAAAATCTGAAAATTGCATGGTGAGAGTCAATTATATTTACTCAAGTTTCGCAAGTTTAAGTTCTTTCTTATTAAGGATTAACAACAAGAGGATGCTAGCCATTCGTGTTGTAGCGGGATTGCGCACCGAACGGCAACCTTAAGACCTAAAGACCTTAAGACCTTAAAACCTTATAACCTAAGAAGTTGAGCATTTGCGAAACTTCAATTATATTTACTTATACGCGCACACAAATACCCTGCTGCTTGAGCTGCAATTTGAGTTCGTAGGGCGTAATTTCTCCGTAGTGGAAGATGCTGGCAGCAAGGGCCGCATCGGCACGTCCGTCGGTGAGCACCTCAGCAATGTGGTCCACCGAACCAGCTCCGCCACTGGCAATCACGGGTATGCTCAACGTGTCAGAAAGTCGGGCATAGACGTCGCAGGGATAACCTCCGCGCGTGCCGTCGTGGTTCATCGAAGTGAAGAGCAGTTCGCCCGCACCACGCTCCTGAGCCTCGTGTGCCCAGGAAAAGAGTTCGAGCTCAGTAGAGCGCTTGCCGCCGTGCGTTGTGGCATGCCAAAGTCCATCGGCTTCGAGGCGCGCATCGATTGCGATAACCACAAACTGACTACCATAGCGCTGCGCAATTTCGTCAATCAGCTGCGGATTGCGAATGGCTGCCGAATTGATGCTAATCTTGTCGGCACCGGCATCAAGCAAGCGTGCCGCGTCGTCTATCGTTGAGATTCCGCCGCCCACGGTGAAGGGAATATTGATGTTGTCCGAAATGCGCTCCACGAGTTTTGTGAAAGTAGCACGTTCCTCGCTTGTAGCGCTGATGTCAAGGTACACCAATTCGTCTGCCCCCAACTGAGCGTAGCGCTTGCCCAAATCCACGGCATCGCCCACGTCGGTGAGGTTCACAAAGTTAATGCCCTTAACGGTTCTGCCGTCCTTCACGTCGAGGCAGGGAATGATACGTTTTGTTAACATGTGAGATAGGAGTGTGATTGGTGTTTATGAATGAGCCGAGACGTATTGTTCGATTTCTTTGAGCGCAATGCGGCCCTCGTAAATCGCCTTTCCTACGATGACCTTGCGGAGCTTCAATTCTTCGGAGCGCACAATGTCGGCCATACTCGAAATACCGCCCGACACAGTGAAGTCCACCGTGGGATAATCAGCCTGCAAGCGCGCATAAAGTTCGAAGGAAGGTCCCTGCAACATGCCGTCGCGCGAAATATCCGTACAGATAGTTTGCGTCAGTCCGTGCGGAAGAAAGCGCTTTACGAGGTCGTCAATCGTAAGGTCCACCTCTTCCTTCCAACCGCTAATCGCCACGCGTCCGGCTCTGACATCGGCTCCGAGTACCATGCGGTCGGCTCCAAATTGGTCCAGCCAGGCTCCGAAGAGTTCGGGCTGCGTAGCCGCAATGCTGCCCACAATGGCATAAGCCGCACCGCTATCAACAACGGCACGCACGGCAGCCTCGCTCTTCAAGCCTCCGCCCCACTCTATGCTGACGCCATCGATGGCTGCCATGCGTTCGAGCAAAGCAAGGTTGGCAGGAAAAGCCGCTTTTGCACCGTCGAGATCGACAACGTGCACGCGCTTCACGCCACAATCGGCATAGCGCTTCACCATGTCAACGGGGTCGGCTTCGTAAGTTGTCTGCTGCGAATAGTCGCCTTGCGACAGACGCACACAGCGCCCGTCGATAATATCGATTGCAGGAATAATTTCTATCATAACGTCAGGAAGTTCTTAAGAATCTGCTCGCCTACGTCGCCACTCTTTTCGGGGTGGAACTGAGTGCCGTAAAAATTTTCGTACTTCAACGCTGCGCTGAACATCAATCCATGGTGGGTGGTAGCAATCGTGTCCTGGCACAACTCGGGGTAGTAGGAATGCACATAATATACGTGTGCGCCGCCCTGAAGATTGCGCAGGAGTTTCGAGTCGAGGTTGTGAATGCTGTTCCAACCCATGTGGGGCACTTTCTCCGTCAGCGACTGAGGGAAACGTCGCACCTTCGTGTCGAAGATACCCAGACATTCGGCATCGCCCTCCTCAGAGTGCTGACACATCACCTGCATACCCACACAAATACCCAGCACGGGGCGACGCAGGTCATTGATGACCTCTACAAGTCGCGCCTCGCGCAGGTTGTTCATCGCTTCGGCAGCATTGCCCACACCTGGGAGCAACACGCGGTCGGCCTTACGAATAACGGCAGGGTCAGCCGTCACTACGAAGTTTGCACCCAATCGATGGAGCGCATTTTCCACAGAGCGCAGGTTGCCCATTTTATAATCTATAATCGCTATCATAAAATTCCTTTGCTTGAAGGGAGTTGGTAAGAAAAAACGTTGCGCTGAATAGCCATGCGCAAAGCGCGCGCAAATGCCTTGAACACAGCCTCAGCAAGGTGATGATTGTTCTCGCCTGTGGCTGAAATATGGAAGTTGCACTGCATGGCTGAGCAGAGCGACTGGAAGAAATGCTTGAACATCTCGGTAGGCGTGTCGCCGACGTATTCGCGCGTGAAGTTCACCTTCCAGTCAAAATCAATACGTCCGCCAAGGTCCATCAGCACCATGGCATCGCACTCGTCCATGGGGAGCACAAACCCGTAGCGCTCTATTCCGCGCTTGTCGAGCAGGGCTGTTCGAATGGCATCGCCGAGCGCAATGGCTACGTCCTCCATCGTGTGGTGTTCATCGACTTCGAGGTCGCCTTTGCACGTTACCGTGAGCGCAATGCCGGCATGGTGGGGCAACTGCAGGAGCATGTGGTCGAAAAACTTCAAACCTGTATCGACCTTCGTCTCACCCTTTCCGTCGAGGTCGAGCACAATGTGGATGTCGGTCTCAGCCGTAGCGCGCTTCACCTCAGCCCGGCGCTCCGAAGTGCGCAGATAGGCGGCAATCTCGTGCCAGTCGAGCGTCGCAAGTGCGAGCGAGGGCAGCAAATCTTCGGGCACTACCGCAGCATCCTGTTGCAAGAGGATGCCCTTAGCGCCCAGATTCTTTGCCAACTGCAGGTCGGTCATGCGGTCGCCGATGACATAGCAATTTGCAAGGTCGTAGTCGCCCGTCAGATAGTCGCCAAGCATTCCCAGTCCGGGTTTGCGCGTAGGAGCATTGTCGTGGGGAAAAGTACGGTCGATGAGCTGGCGGTCGAACACTACGCCTTCGCCCTCAAGCGTTGAGAGCATTTTGTTGTGAGCAGGGTGAAAAGTTTCTTCGGGAAAACTGGGAGTGCCCAATCCGTCCTGATTGCTCACCATGACCAACTCGTAATCGAGCTGGGCGATGGAGCGCAATGCTGAAATGACGCCGGGCAAAAATTCCAGCTTCTCCAAAGAGTCAATCTGCTCGTCGGCAGGTTCGCGAATGATGGTTCCATCGCGGTCTATGAAGAGTGCTTTTTTTAACAAAGCCATATATATATTATATTGAGGGGGGGGTAATTTTTAGAGTACAGAGCACAGAGGACAGAGTACAACTGCCTTGCGGAGTGCAAGCAAGCGTTCGAGTCAAACCTACTCGTCTACTTGTTTACTATCAACTCGTCTACTAATTAAGCACCATTTACTTGGAGATTTCGCGCAAGAGGGAAATCACACGTTCGTTCTCAGCCGGTGTGCCTATCGTGATGCGCAGACAGCCCTCACAACCACGAAGGCGCGTGCGATTGCGCACGATTACGCCGCGGCTCACGAGGTAGTCGTACACGGCATTGGGGTCAGCCACACGGATGAGCACAAAGTTGGCATCCGTAGGAAAGACGCGCTCCACGATGGAGAGTTCGGCAAAGGCTGCAAGCAACATGCTGCGCTGCTGGCAAATTTCGCTCACCTGCGGAGCTACTCCCTCGTCGATGCGGCGCATCACTTCGAGTTGCGTCGGCGCATTCACGTTGTAGGGATACTTCACACGCGCAAAGAGTTCAGCCACCTCGGGGGCTGCAAAAGCCATGCCTAAGCGCAAGCCTGCCATGCCCCATGCCTTTGAAAATGTTTGCAACACAATCAGGTTGGGATGGTTTGCCAACACGGAGAGCATCGTACCCTTTGCGGAGAAGTCAACGTAGGCTTCGTCAACGACCAGCATCCCGTCGAACGAATCCGCCAACAGTTCGAGTTCGCTCAGTTCGAAAGCGTTACCCGTAGGGTTGTTGGGCGAACAAATCCACATCACCTTCGTATGTGCGTCGGCAGCTGCGAGCAGTTCCTTCGTTGGCAACGCATAGTTGTCCGCCAACTGCACCGTGCGCAACGCCACATTGTTTGTAGCCGCAGCCACGCTATACACGCCGTAGCTCGGCGCAATGGCAATCACGTTGTCCTTTCCGGGGTCGCAGAATATGCGAAACACGAGGTCAATGGCTTCGTCGCTGCCTGCGCCGCCCACAAATATCTGGTTTGCAGGAATGCCCTTCAAGCGACTGATGCGTTCCTTGAGCAACTTCTGATGCGGGTCGGGATAGCGATTCACACCATTTTCGTAGGGACTTTCGTTGGCATCGAGCCACACCGAAATATTGCCGCCGCTAAATTCATCGCGCGCCGTAGAGTAGGGTTCGAGCGCTAATATATTGGGTCTTACGTAACGTAAAGGAGATTTCATATTTTATATTGAAGTTTCGAAAATTCTCAACTTCAGAGGTTCTGAGGTTTTAAGGTTGGGAGATGATGAGGTTACCTTGCGGACATTTAACCCACCAAAAACCAAGTTCTATTATTAATGAACGACAAAACTGCTACACGTTCTTCAACTGCTCCACGCGCACCTTTACAGCTGCTGCATGCGCATCGAGTCCTTCGGCGTCAGCCATAGCTACGATGGTAGGCGCAAGGGCTGAAAGTCCCTCGGGCGTAAGTTCCTGATACGTGATTTTTCGGATGTAGCTGTCGAGATTAACGCCGCTAAAGGCGCGCGCATATCCGCTGGTGGGCAATGTATGGTTAGTACCCGAGGCATAGTCGCCGGCACTCTCGGGCGAATAATTGCCGATGAAGATGCTGCCTGCTGCCGTAATCTGCTGCGCTACATCCCAGGGTTGCGCCATCGAGATGATGAGGTGCTCCGCTGCATAGACGTTGGCAAAGTCTATCATGTCGGCACGACTGCCGAGCACCACGATGCGACTGTGCGCAAGCGACTGCTCCACCGAGCTCGCACGCTTCAGCAGTGCTGCCTGGCGCTCTACTTCCGCCTTGACCTGCTGCGCAAGGGTTTCCGTGTTGCACACAAGGATTGCCTGACTGTCAGGGCCATGTTCCGCCTGCGAAAGCATGTCGGCTGCTACGAAGGAAGGATGTGCTGTTTCGTCCGCCATCACGAGCACTTCGCTCGGACCTGCGGGCATGTCTATCGCCACACGGTCGGCCACCAACTGCTTTGCTTTCGTCACATAACGATTGCCGGGACCGAAAATTTTGTCAACTCGGGGGATGCTCTGTGTTCCATAAGCCATCGCAGCAATGGCCTGCGCTCCTCCTACACGGAAGATGCGGTGCACACCACAAAGGCTTGCGCTATACAGAATTTCGGGCGCAATATGTCCGCTGCTGTTCTGCGGTGTGCAAAGAATCACTTCCTTGCAACCCGCAATGCGTGCCGGCAACGCCAGCATCAGCACGGTCGAGAACAGCGGAGCCTGTCCGCCGGGAACATAAAGCCCTACACGCTGAATGGGCACAGCACGCTGCACGCATCTCACGCCAGCCGTAGTACATACATCGACCTCAGCAGGACGCTGTGCGCTGTGGAATGCCTCGATATTCTGCGCAGCGCGCTGAATGGCGCACTTCACCTCGTCGCACACGAGTGCTTCGGCAGCAGCAATCTCCGCAGCCGACACTTCGAGCGCTTCGAGTTTGGCGTTATCAAACATAGCCGCGTAGTGATACAACGCTGCGTCGCCATCATTGCGCACGGTGTCAACAATCTCTGCCACACGCTCAGCAATAACAGCATCACCCGGAATATTGCGCTCAGCAAGCGCCTCCCACATTTCGGGTGCAGGATGATTCAGTATTTGCATTGTCGGATTTCTGTTTCAATAGTTTAGCGAATCATGTTTTCGAGCGCAAGCACAAGGATACCCTCTGCGCCCAAAGCCTTGAGCTGCTCTACCTTCTCCCACAGTTCCTGTTCGGGAATCACGACGTGGAGCGAGCACCAGCCTTCAGCTGCCAATGGCAACACCGTAGGGCTACGCATACCGGGCATCAGCGCAACAGCTTCGTCGAGTTTGTCGCAGGGAAGATTCATCAGCACGTATTTCATGCCACGACTCTCCACAATGGAGCTAAAACGGAACTTCAGTTTATCCAAATCTGCCAACTGCTCAGCACTGAGCGAGGGATGAGCAATGAGCGCCGCTTCAGAGTGAAACACCTGCTCCACCTCACGAAGCCCATTCTGCACCAATGTGCCACCCGACGAAACGATGTCAAAGATAGCATCCGCCATGCCCACCGCAGGAGCGATTTCCACCGAACCTGCAATTTCGTGAATATGTGCGTGGATTCCCTTTTCGGCGAAGAAGTTTTTCAATACGTTGGGATACGACGTAGCAATGCGCTTACCCTCAAACCACTCAACGCCGGGATAAGCCACGTCGCGCGGAATAGCCAGCGATATACGGCAACCGCCGAAACCCAGTCGCATCACTTCGCTCACGGCTTCGCCGCGCTCAGCCACTTCGTTCAAGCCCACAATACCCACGTCGGCAACTCCCATCGCAACTGCCTGGGGAATATCGTCATCGCGCAGGTAGAGCACTTCAATCGGGAAATCTGCGGCACGCGCCACCAACTTGCGTTTGCTCGCCGCCACATTAATGCCGGCATCCTTGAGCAACGCCATACAGTCTTCGTTCAAACGGCCCTTGGCCTGAATCGCTATACGTAGCATAAAGATAGTCGTTCGTTTAGTTTTTAGTCACGGAGCAGCGCTTGCTGCCACCGTAGTTTGTGTTTTTTTTATAAAAAGGGCGGACTTGCGCCCTGTAGTTTGTGTGTTGAAATTGCAAAAATAGTAAAACCCTTGATAATAACAACCCTAATTCCAATATTTTAAAACAAAAAATGCACTAACAGTCCAAATATGAATTCACAACGGGAAATTTCTTTGAAAAATGAAAGCGGCATTAAAACATACAATAATAAATTACTCAACTTTCGAAAGTTTCAATTGAACAAGGTTATAACCTTAAAACCTTATTTAGTAGACAAGCTATTAGGTACGAGCGAAGAAAAATGAGAAATGAGAAATGAGAAATGAGAAACCATCCGGATTGGTTACCTTAAAACCTTACAAGCGAAGCGACCTTATAACCTCATAACCTTATAACCTTATAACCTCATAACCTTATAACCTCATAACCTTAAAACCTCACAACCTCATAACCTCATCTTATAACCTTACAACCTCAAAATATAATTCATCTGCAAAACCTGCTTTAATTATTTTCGTGCATTTCAGTTTTTGCGTCCAAAATCGAGCTTGCAAAAACTGCCTTATTTGGAAGATAAGAGATAGCAAAAGATGGGGCTAAACTGTTAACTTTTGTAAAAACAGCGCGAAATGCAGATTTGGAGATCGCAGAAAAATGATGTATATTTGCATAAAGATTAAGGAGGGCATCGCTGCCCTCCTTTTTTTGTGACCTTCCTCCTGAAAACTTCCTTTGAAGAAGGATTTTCTTCCTTTTAAGTAGAAATTTTTTCCTTTTAAGAAAAACGTTTTTCTTTTTAAGAAGGAAAAAATTGCACTGTTTTCCGAAAATTTTTGTTAAACTTCCTAAGTTTTTCTTAACAGAAGTTAAAGTTTTAAACTTTTTTACTTTTTGAGCGTGCGTTAACAGATGTTAAAATCAACGACAAAGCAATTTTGTCAAGATTTTAGAAAAAAGTGTGCGCTCCAATGGGAATTTGTAAATTCGTAGATGACTCGGGAAGAAAGAGCCAAGGATAGATAGGAGGAGTTAGAATTCTATAAAAAATTCAGGACGTTTCAGGAGATCCTAAGAAAACCTAAAAATACATAGAATTACCAAGAAATACTTAGGCTCTCCTTCCCCCCTATCCTCCCCTATAAATCCGCTCTGCGTCACTGTTGCGCAATCCAGTTGGCTATCCATTGACCTACTTCGCGCGTGCCATAATGGGCGCCATCGGGAGTTTGGATGTCGGGCGTGCGGATACCGGCATCGAGGCTCTGTCGAACAGCCTCACGAATAAGCTGCGCCTCGCTGAGGAGTCCGAAATGCTCAAAGAGCATAGCTGCCGAGAGGATTTGCGCCAGGGGATTGGCAATGTTCTGTCCCTTAGCCTGCGGCCAGCTGCCGTGGATGGGTTCGAAGACAGGAGTGCTCTCGCCAATGGAGGCGGAAGGAAGCAGCCCCATGGACCCCGTGATGCAGGAGGCTTCGTCGGTGAGGATGTCGCCAAAAGTGTTTTCCGTGACCAGCACATCGAAGAAACGCGGTTCCTGAATCATGCGCATAGCTGCGTTGTCAACATACATAAAGTCGGTCTGCACCTCGGGATACTGCGGCGCAATTTCCATTGCTACCTTGCGCCACAGGCGCGATGTGGCAAGGACGTTGGCTTTATCGACCACAGTGAGATGGCGGCGGCGGTGCATGGCGTGGGCGTATGCCACGTGGAGTATGCGTTCCACTTCGGCACGGGTATAAATGCAGGTGTCGAGCGCCTGCTCCGTGCCTTCTTGCTTTTCGCCAAAGTACATACCTCCCGTGAGTTCGCGAATACATACGAAGTCAGCACCCGTAACAAGTTCTTCGCGCAAGGGCGACTGATGGAGTAAGCAAGGGAACGTTTCGATGGGGCGAATGTTGGCATACAATCCCAGCTGCTTGCGCATGGCGAGCAACCCCTGCTCGGGGCGCACTTTGGCGTTGGGGTCGAGGTCGAACTTAAGGTCGCCCACTGAGGAGAAAAGCACAGCATCGGCTGCCGCGCAAATCTGGTAAGTTTCTTCAGGAAACGGATTGCCAACAGCGTCAATGGCAGCTCCGCCTACAAGGGCGGAAGTAAAACTCACGTCGTGACCAAACTTCGTGGCAACAGCCTTGACGACTGCTACGCCCTGCTCAGAGATTTCGGGTCCTATGCCGTCGCCGGGAAGCACTGCAATATGGAGTTTCATAGGATTGGAGGATGTATTTTTAGAGGATTACAAAGATGAAGTGCTTGCACGGCGCTGCTCGTAGGCATCGATGGCATCCTTTGAAGCGAGGAGGAAGTCGATATCGTCGAGGGCGTTCATGAGGCAATACTTTTTGTAGGCGTTGAGTTCGAAGTGCTCCGTCGTAGCGGTAGTTTCATTCGTAATCGTTTGATGGGGCACATCGACGGTGACAATAGCCTCAGGATTTTGCTCTATCGTGGCAAACAATTCGGCAAGGAAGGCCTCGCTCACCTGCACTGGGAGCACAAAGTTGTTGAGTTCGTTTTGCTTGTGGATGTCGGCAAAAAAACTGCTCACCACTACTCGAAAACCATAACCGGCTATCGCCCATGCGGCATGCTCACGACTTGACCCGCAACCAAAGTTCTTGCCTGCCACGAGGATTTCGCCACCGTAAGCAGGATTGTTGAGCACGAAATCGGTGGGCGACCCGTCGGGATGATAGCGCCAGTCGCAAAAGAGTTTTTCGCCAAACCCCTCCTTGTCGGTAGCCTTGAGGAAACGCGCTGGGATTATCTGGTCCGTGTCAACATTCTCGATTGGCAGGGGCACACAGGTGCTACGTATGATATTAAATTTTTGTTTCATGACGTTTGAGGATTAAGCTTAGAGTACAACTTACAGAGTACAGAGTACAGCTACCTTGCGGTGCATCTCTCATCTGCGAATATAATCCGAATGGAAGTTGTACTCTGTTATCTGTTATCTGTACTCTCATTTAAACTCTCTCGGGTCGGTAATCACGCCCGTCACGGCGGCTGCGGCTGCTACGAGCGGAGACGCAAGGCATGTACGCGCTCCAGGACCCTGACGCCCCTCAAAATTGCGATTGCTCGTAGATACTACCAACTTTCCGGCAGGAACTTTGTCGGCATTCATACCCAAACAAGCTGAGCAACCGGGTTGGCGCAAACTAAATCCGGCTTCTTCGAGCACACGGTCGATACCCTCAGCCTTGATTTGCTCCACCACCTGCCATGAGCCTGGCACGAGCCATGCCACGACATTGTCGGCCTTCTTCCGACCTCGCACGATGGAGGCAAAGGCTCTGAAGTCCTCAATGCGCCCGTTGGTGCATGCTCCGAGGAATACGTAGTCCACCGTCTTCCCGATCATCCGCTCTCCTGCTGCAAACTGCATGTAGGCCAGCGCCTTTTCGTCGGAAGCATTCGCGGGCGCAGGTATCGCCTCCGTAATCGCTATGCCCATCCCCGGGTTCGTACCATAAGTAATCATTGGGGGAATATCTGCCGCATCGAATGCCACCTCCTTGTCGAACACGGCATCGTCGCCACTGCGCAACTCTCTCCAGCGCTCCACGGCCTCGTCCCAGTCCTTGCCCTTTGGCGCATAGGGGCGATGGCACAGATACTCGAACGTCGTCTCGTCGGGCGCAACGAATCCACCGCGCGCTCCCATCTCTATCGACAGGTTGCAGAGCGTCAGTCGGCCCTCCATCGACATACTGCTGATGGCCTCGCCAGCATACTCTACGAAGTAGCCCGTAGCGCCACTGGTGCTTATCTTACTCATTATATATAAGGCCACATCCTTGGCCATAACGCAAGCGCCGAGCTTTCCACTGATAGTGATGCGCATGCTCTTGGGCTTCGCCTGCAGGATACACTGCGACGCAAGCACCATCTCGACCTCGGACGTGCCAATGCCGAAAGCCACTGCACCCACGGCTCCATGCGTACTGGTGTGGGAGTCGCCACAAACGATGGTCATCCCTGGAAGCGAAAGTCCCTGTTCGGGTCCTACGACGTGGATAATGCCATTGTTGGGATGGAGCATGCCAAAATGCGTCAGCCCGAAATCGGCAGCATTCTTTGTCAGCGCATCCACCTGCTTGCGCGAAACGGGGTCGGCAATCGGTTGGTCCTGATGGAGCGTAGGCGTATTGTGGTCGGGCATGCAGATAATCTGCTTGGGGCGCAAGCATTGCAATCCCCTTGCACGAAGTCCGTCGAACGCCTGCGGACTCGTCACTTCGTGGCAGTAAAGTCGGTCAATATAAAGTTGGGTGGGACCATCCTCAATTTGCTGCACAACGTGCGCATCCCATATTTTGTCGAAAAGCGTATTCATTGTATGAGGTTATAAGATAAGGTTATAAGGTTATAAGGTTTTAAGGTTATGAGGGCTATGCAGCGTGCAAGCAAGCGTTCGAGTCAAACCATCTCGTCTACTTGTACCTAATAACTTGTCTACTATCTTAAGGTTATAAGGTTATAAGGTCGCTTCGCTTGTAAGGTTTTAAGGTAACCAATCCGGATGGTTTCTCATTTCTCATTTCTCCTCGCTCGTACCTAATAACTTGTCTACTATCTTAAGGTTATAAGGTTATGAGGTCGCTTCGCTTGTGAGGTTTTAAGGTAACCAATCCGGATGGTCTCTCATTTATTCGCTTACGCTCATCAGCTACGCAGTCTCCTTTTTCCGCATGGCTATTTTTCCTTTTTCCTTTATTCGCTTACGCTCATCAGCTTCGCAGTCTCCTTTTTCATCGCTCGTCTACCTGTAAAATTTACTTCTTAAACTTATTGATACAATCAACATAGGCTTCTGCGCTGGCGGCAATAATGTCGGTGTTCGCACCAAAGCCGTAGTAGATTCGTCCGTCGAACTCTACCTGCATGTGTACCTTGCCAATATCGTTCGACCCGCGGCTGTTGGCTTGAATCGTAAATTCCTTCACCGTCACCTGCCTGCGGATGATGTTGCGGATGGCATTGATGGCGGCGTCAACAGGACCATTGCCATCGGCTGCGCTCGAGAATTTTTCGCCCGCAATGTCGAGCGTAACGGCTGCAACTGGGCGCACGCCCTGCCCACTCGTCACCTGTAGATAGTCGAGACGGATAGCATGCGAATTCTTGCGTTCTTCGCCGGCGAGCACGAGGACATCGTCGTCGGTAACTTCCTTCTTCTTATCAGCAAGGGCAAGAAAGTTTTCATAAATGCTGTGCAACTGGTCGTCGTTGACCACTACACCCAGCACTTCAAGGCGATGCTTCAAAGCGGCATGGCCCGAACGTGCAGTGAGGATGATTGAATTATCATCTATCCCCACTTCCTTGGGATTGATAATTTCGTAAGTTTCGACATTCTTCAAAATTCCGTCTTGATGGATGCCCGAAGAATGGGCGAAAGCATTTCTGCCCACAATTGCCTTATTGGGTTGAATGGGCATGTTCATGAGCGAAGAGACAAGGCGGCTTGTTGCAGCAATTTTCGTAGTGTTGATATTGGTTGTGATGCCGAGATGATGATGACACTTCAATATCATCGCCACCTCCTCCGCACTCGTGTTGCCGGCACGCTCGCCAATACCGTTTATCGTCACTTCCACCTGGCGCGCACCGTTGAGCACACCTTCGAGTGTGCATGCCGTAGCCATTCCCAGGTCGTTGTGGCAATGCGTAGAGATGATAGCCTTGTCAATGCCATCCACATGCTCCATGAGGTACTTTATCTTCTGTCCATACTCATGCGGCAGGCAGTAGCCCGTCGTATCGGGAATGTTCACCACCGTAGCTCCTGCCTTGATTACGGCTTCGACTACGCGCGCCAAATATTCGTTGTCCGTTCGACCCGCGTCCTCGGCGTAGAATTCCACGTCCTCCACATAGCGCTTGGCATACTTCACGGCACTCACGGCACGCTCGATGATTTCTTCGCGCGTAGAGTTGAACTTATACTTAATGTGCAAATCGCTCGTGCCGATACCCGTGTGGATTCGCTTGTGCTTGGCATACGCCAGCGCCTCTGCCGCACAGTCGATATCCTTCTCCACCGCACGCGTCAGCGCACAAATCGTAGGCCACGTCACTGCCTTCGAAATTTCTATCACACTATTAAAATCGCCGGGACTCGAAACGGGGAATCCGGCCTCGATAACGTCCACACCTAAAGCCTCCAGTTGCTTTGCCACCTGGATTTTCTCTATAGTGTTGAGCTGGCACCCTGGCACCTGCTCACCATCGCGAAGTGTTGTGTCGAATATGTATAAATGGTCTGCCATAATCATTATAATAGTTTATTCATAGCTCACAAACGCTACGCAACATTCAAATGCTGCATTCATGAACTAAAAAAAACAGCGGTTCTTCGTCCGCACAGAGTCAAATTTCGTCTGGGGAAAAAGAACCGCTACTACTCGTATTCCGTTACCTTATCGCTACGCAATAACTAAAACCCACATCACTGTGCGTATAAAAATTCGTAGCAATGGTTCTTCTAATCGGATCGAGAAAGTCTTAGTTTAGTAGATTGTTTTGCGTTGTGTGAGTGCAAAATTAGAAAACATTTTTTATCAAGCAAACATTCGACGCAATTATTTTTCAAAAAATGATGCATCCACCAAAAAAAATCACATTTTGCAATATTTTCAACAAAAAAACATTACAAATTGATAGGTTTTCAGTAAAAAAACTTCTCATTTTGTAAAATAATGCTTTTACACTAAAATTGACTTTTTATCTCTTCATGCAAAAGATAAATGCCCTTAATTTATCATTTTTCTGTATAAAAAAAAGCGGACTTGCCCTCTCGGGTTTATTCGCTTTCGCCTTACCATGAAATAACCCAAATTAGCACAAGCTAATTACATGACGTATGTCGGATAAACGAAAAGAAGGAGATTCCTTTCAAGCTAATCTTTGGGCACATTCTAGAAAGTGCGGCCCGAAGGGTAAGATGTTCAGAATTGTATAAATGATGAGACCATTTTGAGATGTATTCATCAATTAATCCAGATGGGCAATACGCCGAAGGTGTCTCCGCTCAGTAGCTTTGGGACAGTCTTTAATTCCTTTCCACGTTACTGCACACAGCTTCTTTTGTCAAAATATTTCGTAGTATTGCTCTTCTAATATAGAAGGGTTGTGTTCAAAAAGTAAAAATCTTTTTGTTGTTACAAATAGTTGAGGTTGTGATGATGAGTTGGCGGATAGTTCGAGCGAAAAGTGACGAAATAACAACAAAGTCGGAGGTGCAAAAAACGATCTTTGATGTAAAATTTCCTACTTCAAAGGTAGTTTTTCTTACCTTTGAGGTAGTTTTTGCTTTTTGGGGGGACAAAAAATAGGGGAAACCGCTAGGCCTCCCCGTTTGTACTACAAAGATACCACAGAATTGAGCAAAATCCAAATCGCATTTTTCGGAGTTATCCACAGGTGCGAGTAGTTAACCCTCTGTTTTGTAATCTGAGTGTCCCCAAAATGCTTGTTTTTGCACAAAGACGAAAATATATTTTTGTCAAAATATTTCACAATTAGAAAGACGACGATTGGTGTAATTACTCTCAACCTATAACGATAAGGTGGGGTGCTTAATATTGTAAAATTAATGAGACTATTTTGAGGTGTATTTGAAATTCGTAATCAACGAATCTGAATGGAAAGACGCCGAAGGTGTCTCCGCTCAGTAACACCGGGTTTGAGCATAGCGAATACCCGGGGGTAAGTGCTATCTGGTTAATGCTCCCCGAAGGGTGTGCCCCATGAACAGAACCAAGTGCTGGGGCACCCCTTCTGGGTGCACTCCTATCTATATCCCCACACCGGGGGTATTCGCTACGCTCAAACCGCCCGGTTACTGATCGGTGACGCCTTCAGCGTCATTACTATGCAATATTAAGGTTATTTATACCACCATTTTTTTGAGATAAATCTTTCAATTTCGAAAAGCCTTACGTACAAGCCGTGTACACGTAGTGTGAAATGGGAAATTAAGGAAATTTGCGTTTTACAGAAAAGTAAAATAACCTTTAGCAAATACGGTTTATATTCAAATAAATAGAGTACAACAAATCTCGTTCGAGTTTGCTGTACTCTGTTTTTCGTTTTCATTCTTTTTCACCCCCAGTCCCACTTCATTTTTTTGTGATTTTGCGATGGAGGTAGTAAGCGATGCCGCTTCTTGTGAGCAGGTAAGCCAGGAACGCAGCCCAAAGTGCATTATTGCCCCACCCTTGCGGTGCGAGATAATAAACAGCAAAGAACGTCGTCGTTGCCCCCAACATGGTTTGCAACATCCGGCGCGTCTGCGAAGTGCCGATAAAGATGCCGTCGCACAGGAACGCCACAAAACTAACAACCGGCACCATCGCCATATAAGGCAAGTACGCTACTGCCGCCTGAGCCACGATCCTTACGTCCGTGAGCAAGCCGATGAGCAGCGAGCCTGCCGTAGCATAAAGCAACGCAAAGATTGCTGCCAACAAAACGCCCCAGCACATCAGCGCACGAACGGTGCGCGCATATTCGTTCAACCTTCGTGCGCCAAAAGCCTTTCCGCAAAGAGCCTCCGCGGCATAAGCAAATCCGTCCATCATGTAACTAAACAACAGGAAGAACTGCATCAGCAGCGCGTTTGCCGCAAGCACCACTTCGCCTTGACGCGCACCGGCAAAGGTGAAGAACGTAGTCACTGCCAGCAAGCAAAAACTGCGCAGAAAGATGTCGCGATTGGCTACGGCAAAGGAAGTGTCAAACAAGTCAGCCCTACTAATTCTCAGCGTGCTCATCCTGAAAACGATGCCGCCAAGCCGCACAGCATAATGCGTTGCCAACGCCATACCGACGTATTGCGACACGAGCGTACCCAATGCCACGCCCTCCATCTTCCACCCAAAACCAAAAACGAGCAGCGCACTCAATATTATATTAAGCACATTTTGAAGCAGCGCAATGTAAAGAGGTTCTTTCGCGTGTTGCATCCCGATGAACCATCCGCTCATGCAGCTCGTCGTCAACACCGCCGGTGCTCCCCAAATCACAATATTAAAATACGTTGTTGCCGCCAACTTCACCGCCTCCGTAGCCTCAGCAAAATACAATACCACAGCGAGCAAGGGGCGGTGCACCAACAAGAGTAAACCTGCTATCATCAAAGCCCACACGATTGAGCGCCTGAGCAGGAAACTGCATTTATCCATGTCGCCCTCGCCGCAGGCTTGCGCTGTAAGTCCTCCCGTGGACATGCGCAAAAAGCCAAATCCCCAGTAAGCCATACTGACAAACGTTGAGCCCAGCGCGATGGCAGCAATAAAAACAGCGCTCCCCATGTGGCCCGCAATGGCGGCATCCGCCATCCCGAGCAGGGGCACGGCGATGTTTGTCAAGATGCTTGGGATAGCAATGCGTAAAATCTGCCTATTCATATTGCACCTCCTTGAAAGCATACCTGCGCTGCGTTCCGTCGGGCAGCGCTACGACCAATGTGCCGGCATATTCAACATCCACAATCTGCGCGCTAAAACATCCCTGCGCATCGCGATAATCCGCCCACTCGCCTAAACGATAAAGGCGCCGAAGATAGCGCTGATGCAAATCTTCACAACGGTCTGAACTCAGCATTTGCAGATACGCCTCGAATCGTTCGAGGTAGTCACTCAGCAGTCGTTCGCGCTCCACTTCCCTGCCTATTATATTAATGAGTGAAACGGGGTTTGGCGCATCGCTCTTGAAGACCGTTTGGTTCACATTAAGTCCAACACCGACTATCGTGTGCGCAACAGCTGCGCCTTGAAACGTGTGTTGCACCAGCGTGCCACTGATTTTCTTGTCCTCAAAATAAATATCGTTGGGCCACTTGATGCTAAAGCCTTCGGCATACTCATCCAGCGTTTCGACCAAAGCCAAAGCATTTGCCTCAGAGAGCAGAAAGAGGCGGTCAAACTTGAGCGGTGGTCGGTCGAGACGAATACTGAAGAGGAGGTTCTTCCCTCGTTCGCTCTCCCACGAAGTGCCCTGCTGCCCGCGCCCTTCGGTTTGCAGTTCTGCCGTTACGAGCACAAAAGAATCCTCGCACGCCACGACTTCGTGGCATGCGAGGTATTTCATTGTCGAATCGACTGTGTCGAGCCTGATGCGCTTCATTAGCTCAAACCTACGATTTCACCATCTACATAGTCGATGCGCACAGCCTGGGGCGACTTAGGCAAACCGGGCATGCGGATGATGTCGCCGGCGAGTGCCACAATCATTTCGGCACCGGCGTTGAGCACAACGTCGCGAATCTGAATGCTGAATCCGTCGGCTGCTCCATACTTCGTTTGGTCTGCAGAGAAAGAGAACTGCGTCTTGGCAATACATACGGGGAAGTTTGCCATGCCATGTTCTTCAGCAAGCTTGATGCGGTTGAGTGCAGGTTTTGCGAAGCTCACGCTGGCAGCACCATAAATTTCGCGACACACCTTTTCAATCTTGTCGCAAATGCTATCGCCATCGGCATACACAAACTGCAAGGGCTGCGAAGGTTGTTTTTCAATCGTGTCAACAACGAGCTGAGCCATTTCAACAGCTCCCTCACCACCTTCTGCAAAGGCGTTGTTAATCACGAATGGTGCCTTGAGTTCTTCTTCGCAGTGCTGCTTGAGAAGCGCCATTTCTTCGTCGGTATCAGTAGCAAAGCGGTTGAACACCACGACTACCGTCTGACCAAACTTGCGCAAGTTGCGCACATGCTTATCGAGGTTTGCCAAGCCCGTACGGATGCCGTCGAGGTTGGGTTCCTTAATCTTGTCGAGCGCCACGCCGCCGTGCATCTTAAGACCTTGCGCCGTAGCCACAATCACTGTAAGGTCGGGCTGAAGTCCGCTCTTGCGGCAGAGGATGTCGTAGAACTTTTCCGCACCGAGGTCAGCTCCGAAGCCTGCTTCTGTAATGGTGTAGTCAGCATGTGAGAGCGCCATCTTCGTTGCGAAGATTGAGTTGCAACCGTGTGCGATGTTGGCAAACGGACCACCGTGAACAAAGGCAGGAGTGTTTTCCGTAGTCTGCACGAGGTTGGGCTGAATAGCATCCTTGAGGAGCACCATGATAGCACCGGCAACGCCAAGGTCTTTCACCGTGAAGGGATTGCCTTCGTAAGTGTAGCCGAGCAAAATGTTTTCAATACGACGGCGAAGGTCGTCCTCGCTTGTTGCAAGACAAAGGATGGCCATCAATTCCGAAGCGGGCGTAATGTCGAATCCTGCCTGCTGCACGCCACCGTTTGTTGAGGGACCAATGCCGGTAATAATCTGACGCAATCCGCGGTCGTTCACGTCGAGCACACGGCGCCACAACACTTCCTTCAAACCAAAGCCTTCAGCGCGGTGCTGGTACAAATAATTGTCGAGCAATGCCGCAATCATGTTGTGAGCTGAAGTAATGGCGTGGAAGTCGCCTGTAAAGTGAAGGTTGATTTTCTCCATGGGCAACACCTGCGCATAACCGCCACCGGCAGCGCCACCCTTCATACCAAAGCAAGGGCCTAACGAGGGTTCGCGCAACGCTACAGCCGCACGCTTGCCTATCTTGTTCAATCCGAGCGCAAGTCCGATGGATACTGTTGTCTTACCGATACCTGCCTTTGTCGCAGTAATGGCAGTAACGAGCACCAGGTGGCTCTTCTTTACCTTATCTTCGTTTACAAGCGAAAGGGGCACCTTGGCAATGTACTTACCATAATGTTCCAAATCGCCGGCTGCAATACCAATGCCTGCAGCTACTTCTTCAATAGGTTTCAGCGGGGTGCTGTGAGCAATTTCAATGTCAGAAAGCATAGTTGTATAATGAAATTTTGAGGTTTTAAGATGAGGTTTTAAGGTTGTAAGGTTATGAGGTTATAAGGTTGTGAGGGCTATGCAGCAATTTAGAGTTCAGAAAACAGAGTACAGAGTACAACTGCCGTGCGGAATGCATGCCAGCGTGCAAGCAAACGTTCGAGTCAAACCATCTCGTCTACTGTTTTGAGGTTATGAGGTTATGAGGTCGCTTCGCTTGTGAGGTTTTAAGGTAACCAATCCGGATGGTTTCTCATTTCTCCTTTCTCATTTCTCCTCGCTCGTACCTAATAACTCGTCTACTATTTCTGTTGTCCCTTAAATTCGTAGATTCTTATTCAATCAAAGTTCTCTGCAAATTTATTGAAAAAACGCCGTACTGGCAAATTGTACCTGCAATAATCACAAATAATCAGATGAGTTTTTCACTTATGCGGCAAGAAAAGTTTAACTTTGCGAAAAATAATTAAAACTTACCCATCATGAACAAACAATCTATCTTTGCGTCGCTCCTTGCACTCGCATCGCTCACAGCATGTCAGACTCAACCTGCGGCAGAACCTACGCCCCAGGACATTGTCATCCCTGAATTTACGATCGACTCGGTTTATACGCCTACGCCCGAAAACCTTGCCGCACGCAAGGAGTTTGCCGACAGCAAATTCGGCATCTTCCTCCATTGGGGTGTGTACAGCATGTTTGCGCAAGGCGAGTGGTACTTGCAGAACGTGGCGATGAACAAACACGAGTACGCCAAAGTGGCTGACGCCTTCTACCCCCACCGCTTCAATGCCAAGGAATGGGTGAGCGCCATCAAGGCTTCGGGAGCTAAGTACATCTGCTTCACCTCGCGCCACCACGACAGTTTCTCTATGTGGAACACGCAGCAGAGCGACTTCAACATTGTCAAGGCTACTCCCTTCGGTCGCGATGTCATCAAGGAACTTGCTGACGAATGCCACGCGCAGGGCATCCGTCTCCACCTCTACTATTCACATCTCGACTGGATGCGCGACGAATATCCCGCCGGACGCACCGGTCTCAAAATTGCCGACCGCGACACTTCAAAGGTTGACTGGCCTGCCTACTACGACTTCATGAACAAGCAGCTCGTCGAACTGCTTACGAACTATGGAGAAATCGGCGCCATCTGGTTCGACGGATGGTGGGACCACGAAGAAGACGCTACGCCCTTCGACTGGGAACTCAAAAAGCAATATGCGCTCATCCACCACTTGCAACCTGCCTGCCTCGTGGGCAACAACCACCACCAGGTGCCCTTCGAAGGCGAAGACATCCAAATCTTTGAGCGCGACATCCCCGGTCAGAACACAGCCGGACTCTCCGGACAGGACATCAGCCAACTTCCGCTCGAAACTTGCCAAACAATGAACGGCATGTGGGGATATAAACTCGTTGACCAAAACTATAAATCGACCGAAACCCTCATTCGCTACCTCGTAAGTACTGCCGGCAAGGGCGCAAACCTCTTGCTCAACGTAGGACCTCAGCCCAACGGCGAACTCCCACAGGTTGCCATCGAACGCATGAAGGAGATGGGCGAATGGTTGGCGCAGAATGGCGAAACGGTCTATGGCACCGTAGCCGGCGACATAGCACAACAGCCTTGGGGCGTAACGACACGCAAGGGCGACCGCCTCTTCATCCACATTTTCGACCTCCAGGACCAGCGCCTCGTGCTTCCGCTCACATGCACCGTGAAGCAAGCCAAGAAGTTTGGCACTGAAGAAGTCATCAACTTTGAACAAGCAACAGGCGGCGTAATGCTCCATCTGAACGAAATCCCCTCGGGAACTGACTACATCGTAGAACTCGTAACGGAATAAAATTAGAGTACAGAGAATAGAGTACAGAGTACAACTGACAGAGTACAATTCCATCCGGATGGTTGCACATTCCGGATGGTTTCTCATTTCTCATTTCTCATTTCTCATTTCTCCTTTCTAACATATGGCTATCCTTGAAGTTTGTGCAGGCAGCGTGCAGAGTGCCGTTGCCGCACGCGATGGTGGAGCTCAGCGCATTGAATTGTGCGGTGCGCTCGAAGTGGGCGGCATCACGCCCTCGCTGGGCCTACTGCGCAGCGTTCGCCAGGTCGAAGGTCTGCGCCTCCACGTACTGATACGCTCTCGCGGCGGCGATTTTCACTACGCTGACGAAGAAATCCGCGCGATGGAAGAAGACATCCGCATTGTCCGCGGAGAAGGTGCCGACGGGGTTGTAGTGGGTGCACTCCGCACCGCCGGTACGATTGACGAAGCCGCTGTGGCGCGCTTTGTAAAGGCAGCCGACGGCATGGCAGTCACCTTTCACCGCGCCTTCGACGTAGCAGCGCAGCCCTTCGACTCGCTCGACCGCATCATCAACCTCGGTTGCAACCGCTTGCTTACCTCTGGCCAGTCAGCCACCGCAGCCGCTGGCGCCGACATGATTCGTCAGTTGCGCGAACACGCTGGCAACCGCATCGTCCTCATGCCCGGTTGTGGCGTCAACAGCCGTAATGCTGCCGACATTCTGAGGCAGACGGGCACCCACGAAATTCACGCCTCAGCACGTTGCCTCGTGAAGAGCCAAATGACATTCCGCCACAGCGGAGTGAGCATGGGCAGCAGCGAAGACGATGCCTTCGACCGCTATGAAACGAGCCTCGAAGAAGTGAGCCGCATTGCCAAGCAAATCGCTTTGCTTTAGCCAACTCACCCTCGTATATACAAACACGAACATCCCCACACAACTCCAATGCTGTGTGGGGATGTTCGTATTATGAGGTATGAGGGGTTGCCCTGCAAACCAATTTCAGAGCACTGCCTTCGTCTGCTATTTTGAAACTCCGATATACTTCTTACCATCTTTGATATATACGCCGATGATTCCGTTCGCCTTGGCGGGAACCTGCATACCATTCAGCATGTAAACAGGCGCATCAGACTGCTCCGTCACGTAGATGGGATGAATAGCCGAAGTGGCGTTCTCTTCGATAAATTTATCAACCAACTTAAGGTGGTTCTGATACCATTCTACAATCAATTCTACCTCTTGCTGAAGATTTTCGACCGTTGGACAACCATACTTTTCCTCCTTTTGCCATCGTGCATATTCGCGTTGCCAAGCGCCACACTTTGTAAATATATCCGCATAATTCTGCAAACGCTCACGCACGGAGTCAACACTAAATACGGTCTTCTTCACTTCATTCCAGCGTGCGGCAAGTTTTTCTCTGTATTGTTCGACATTGCCTCCCCAAAGTGTTGCGAAAGGTTCGTTCTTGAGCACTCTCAGGTCGGCTACAGGAGTCTCATCGTACGTTCCACCGGCATATCGTCCATCGTAGTATCCACCCAAAGACGTGTCCATATCCCAGGGAGTGAAGACGAAGGGCGTGTTCTTCGTAACATTCTTCGTACTCAGGAAGATATTTTTATTGCCATTGTCAATCAAGTTGAGCGCCATCACGAGCAGGTGAAAATCGATAAGGTTGTTTTCATAAAAATAAGCCACCGAATTGTTCTTCAATTCTTCACCACTACATACATCGTACAGGTCGCGCAATGGTCCCCACGTGTCTTCGCCGGGAAAATCGTCGGGATACTGCAACTCCCAATTGTTCCACTCAACGCTGTCGATATTCGCACTCGCATTCAGTTGCGAATTTGTCAGTCCTGTATTGTCCCACAGATTGCTCTTATACAACAGTCCGCGTATCGTGATGTTTCCGTCTGTGTCCTCCTTATACTTCTTTAAGTCCAGCAACTTGCGGTCAATGCGGTCGGTGAAACAATAAATACCGTTGTACTCACCATTCAGAATCACCTCAACGAACTGTCCCTTCGTACCGTTGCGACCATCAAACTCTGTGGCGTAGGGTGTTTTAGAGAACGAATTCCAAATGTCAAAACTCACGCGGTTGCGCATCTTTATCTGGTCAATCGACATGGCATCCATAATCCACTTGTCCTTGCTGCGAATATTGAAGAAAGTAGTATCCAGGTCCTCGCCCATCTCATCGCGCAGTTTGATATTAAACGAACGCTTTGGATAATTCAGGGTTGTAGCGCCACGATAGCGGAAGAACGCCGGCAACTCTTGCTCCACTCCGACAGAGTCGGGCGTTGTTTGGTTCAACACATGGAGCGTTCCGCTGCGATACTCCTTCTCTTTATCGTCGGGCAAAATAGTTGTCACCTCTACAATAGGCATTGGCGAGAAAGCGATGGTAGCCTCAGCCACCTTTGTTCCGTTGCGCAAAAGTTCAATTGCATAAGCACCGCCCTTTGCTGCATCCTTAAATACGAGTGCACCCTCACCTGCTGTCACCAATTCGTACTGTGCATCGTCAGCCACTTCGAACGACACCTCCGGAGCATAGTCGCCTCCATCAAGATACATCGTGGGGAGCGGATACATAAACTGCGACTTACGCTTTTCGAACACGGGGCGCTGCCCGTCGAAAGCAAGATGATTAAGATAAGCCGAGAAGGGCGTTACAGCCGGAATGCGAAGGTTAGTCCCGTCCTCGTCTATCAACTGGAAAAACTTCGACGCATGCTCAGGAGCACCCGAACTTGCCTTTACCATTCCTACCGACTTATCGACTCCTAAATAATAGTTTACGTCTGCCTCATGATAAAACACAAAATTGCCTTTCACCACTCCTACTTTCCATGCTGAAAGTGCTGAAGAAGTTGACTGAAGTTTCAGATTGACAAACGTCTGATAATCCTTTTCGGGGGTATAAGCAAGATACTGCCCGGTCGCTTTATTGCGAAAGGCGATTGTCTCATCATTGAGTTCAATATACCAATAACAATCGTCGCCCACCTGCTGCACATCGTCCACATACTTCACTATAATATCGCTGCCATGCTGCGCACCGATTCCGACTCCTCCTTCGCCGCACTCAACGTTCATAATGCGGTAGGATTTCGACGCATCAAAGTCCAGAAACTTCGGACTTAAACTTTGCGAAAACGACAATACGCTAAACAATGTAGCGAAAACAGCCAATACAAATGTTCGAGTAAAATTTTGTTTCATTCGTAAAAATTTTTGTGTTAAGTTGATATTTAGGATAAGGTTGTGAGGTTGTAAGGCTGTGAGACGGCGTACTTTTTAGAGAACTGAGTTCATCTGCCATTCGGTAAAAACATGCATCGTCAGATGCAAACCAACTCACTTACGATTTACTTACAAAACTTCAATCTTTTATACCTTTCCTATCAGTCCGTTTGCAAAATTAAGAAAATCCTCAATTACAGCTCGTTATTTTATATTTATTAACTCTTAAACACAAATATAAACACACTGCAAAACTTGAGTTATCAATCAAATCTGTTCTTACTCAATATTCCAATTTTATGCACAAAATATTCCGATTTTTGCGGCTTAATATTTAACATCTGTTAACACGCGCTCAAAAAGTAAAAAAGTTTAAAACTTTAACTTCTGTTAAGAAATTCTTAAAAAGTTTAACATATTTTTTTCGGGAAACAGCGCAAATTTTTCCTTCTTCAAAAGAAAAAAGTTTTTCTTCAAAGGAAAAATTTCCTACTTCAAAGGAAGAAAATCCTTCTTCAAAGGAAGTTTTCAGGAGAAAGGTAACAAAAAAAGGAGGGCAGCGGTGCCCTCCTAATCTTTATGCAAATATACAACAGAAATCAGCGATTTCCAAATCTGCATTTCGCGCTGTTTTTACAAGAATTAACAATTAGAGTGCCTATTTTGCAATCTGCTACCCCAGTTTTTAGCACTTTTTGTGCAAAATCCAGAATATGCGTTGCAAACGGAATATTTCTGCATATATGCATTGTTATACGATTGAAATTTCGCAAGTGCGCTACTTCTTAAGTTATAACTTCTTAGGGTTGTCAGGTTTTAAGGTTGCCGATCGGCACGCAATCCCACGGCTACACAAACGACCACCTTTTGCTTGTCAATCCCTAATCATTGATGTCCGGTAAAATTTCTCTTGTTTTCTTAGAACACGAATTTCACTCTGACACACCCTTTTACAGTCCTCTTGTCCGGCTTAGCGCTCAGGCACATAAGTGCCCTTTTCAATGAAGAGTCCTTCGATTTCGATGTCGCCGTTCATGTACTCCGCAGGAATGGTGAATTCGTGCTTGTCGTTGAAGAGTTTGCGACTGAAGCGTGTGCTCTGCCACTGCACGTTGTCGTGAACGATGCTGTCGCCCGAGAGATTGTAACCGTGCTTCACGATAATGCCTTCGTATTCGAATCCGTTTTCGGGATTCATCCTGATGGTGAAGGGTTTGCCAAACGCCGCCTGATACTTCACGAGTTTAGAACCGTCGGCAGCGAGCACTTCGCCATTGCGGTTGGCGTCGTTCACGTTGCAGTAGTCGCCATGCACGTTGAGCATCACATCGACAATGCTGCCACCATTGCCCAAAATCGGGTTGGCTGAATCCATGTTGCCGCCGGGCGCTACGCTATTCCAGTCCACCTTGTAGCGCAAGCGGTAGTAGCCGTTAGCAAGGTTTTCGGGAATCTTGAATGCAGGAGGATTGAGCACATTGCGTGCACCGCCCGTAAGGACATCGCCTGCACTGTTCTTACCACTATCGTTGTTCTCCGCTCCATAGAAGGAGAAGGTCATTACTTCGCTGTCCTCAGCCATCGTAAGGTCGGCATTCATGGCTGGACTGAACTTGCCGTCGTTGTTGCGGTCGAGGAACACGTAGCCATGCATCCATCCGCCAGGATAATCGAACATCGGCGTAACCGTTTCGCCTGCGCGTGCCAGGAATTCCATGGTTGTAAGGTCTTCATAGACAGTGGTGGAAGCAGCGGAAATCTCGATTATCTGTATGCCGTCCGAGGGACTCTCCAGCGAAAAGGCTTTGAGGCGACGGTCGTTGCGCGTATAGCGCTGCTCCTTGTCGAAATTAATGGGATAATAACCGTAAGTGATGCGCGACGTGGGGTCGTTGTTGACTACGATGTTGTCGATGTAGCAAACCTCATCGGTCGTGTAATTATGAGGCGACTCGCAGTCGGGCACAATCACGAGGCTGTAAATGTCGATGCCGCCATTTCCCTTGAAAGGCAACACTACGTCCTGCCACTTGCCGGCACCGATGTTCGTCGTTGACATTGCCCAGAATTGCTCTGCTTCGGGCGACTGTCCGGCGCGGTTCTGACGCTTGCCAAGCCCTACGACCATGACGCGACCGCTGTAAGGACGATTGACCATGACATGGAGGTACTGCGTCTGCGGAGTGAGTTCGAACGTTTCGTTCAAATCTACTCGCACGCCAAACGTGTTGCTGCCGAAGCGCGAACGCTGCACAGCCAAAATCTTCTTTGAATCATTGGGCGCAATGCCGAGGTCGTCCTCAACGGTTGTGAGGTGGTTGTCGATAACGGCATAATTGCCCTTGAGCACACCTGTGCGGAAAGGAGACGCTTCCCAGGTGTCGTAGATGCCGAGTTGCTTAAAGTCGTGCGCTTCGTCTTCGAACGTAATTGTCTGAGCCGTCGAAGCCAGCGGCAGCGCCATTGCGGCTAACGCATAGATATGTTTGAGTTTCATAATGTAGAATTCGTTAGGAGGTTAATAAACTGCCAATTTGCTGATAAGCGGACAAGCCTTGCTGTCGTCGATAACGATGCGCACAGCCTTTGCTTTAAATCCGTCGCCATAGTTGTCGGTGGCTCCGTTGAGCGGAATGATGCGCTTGTAGCCGATGGTCGTAGTTTCGACGTTCGACGCACGGCGTGTCCATGTGGTGCCGTCGTCCGACGTTTCGATGTGAAAACGGCGCACGCGCTGTCCCTTGGCAATGTACTCCATGAGTTCTACATAGCGTAGAGTCTGCTGCTTCTTCCACGTGAGCGTGATGGTGGCAGAGACGGTGCCGTCGTTGGTTGCCCAATACGTATTCTTCTTGCCATCAATCATGTTCTTCGCCTTGTAGTTGCGCTTCTTGCCCGCAGTGCGTGTTTCGGTCACAGCGATTTTTGCCTTTGGCGCAAGGTCGTGCGTAAGGCGGTCGGCGACTAACTTGCCCATCCCCTTGAGCGCATTGACAGACGCTTCGGGAAGCACACCCGCCTTATCGGGAGGAATATTGAGAATAAGCGTTGCATTGCGACCCACCGTTTCGAGATACATCTGGAACAGGCGCTCGGGCGAAAGAGGCGACTCGCCGTCGTGGTAGAACCATCCGCAATTCGTAGCCTTGGCATCGCTCTCGCCAGGCAGCCAGAACCATCCGTTTTCTGTGCCATACATACCATTGTTCTCGGGCGAATAGTCGCGGTTTTCGGGCGACCAGTTTGTCTGACCCGCCCAACCGGCTTCGTTGCCAATCCAGCGCGCTTCGCCACCCACGCCCCAGAGCACACAGTCGGGACAAACCTTATGGACAGAATCGCGAAGGTTGGGCACGTCGTAATAAGTGGCGCGGTCGATGCTGCGATTGCCGCCTTCGCCGCCATAATAACCGGTTCCACCGTTTGCCCCGTCGAACCACATTTCAAATTGGTCGGTGCCATACTGAGCCAATTCGGCACACTGACGGAGGAAGACGTCCTTCACGTACTTGTCCGTGCCATACCACTTGCTGTTGCGGTCCCAGGGTGATATGTAGAAACCATACTTCAAGCCCAAATCCTGAGCCGCCGCGGCAAAGTCGCGCGGAATGTTAGTTTCGCGACCGTAAGTGTTGCCCGAGTTGGTCACATTGTGGTCGGTAGTTTCAGTAGGCCAGAGGCAGAAACCATCGTGGTGCTTCACAACGGCAATACCGCCACGCATACCGGCAGCCTTCGCCACTTCGAGCCACTGACGGGGGTTGGGCGCTGCCGTAGGTGCAAAGGTGGCACGATTTTCGTCGCCATTGCCCCACTCAAGTCCGGTATAAGTGTTCATGCCGTAGTGGAAGAAAGCGTAGAACTCTGTTTCCTGCCACTTAAGTTGGCGGGGATGAGGCACGGGATGTACCTCAACGGGCTCATTGTCGGGATTGGCAGACGCTTCGTTTACTACCTGAAGTTGTCCCCAACCATTGAGGGGCAACACAACTCCCAACGTCAATAATAAAGATTTATACGATTTTTTCATAAGTGAATGATAAGAATATCTGATAGTTATTTCAATAATGCAATGTAAAGTAATTGCTATACTCCATTATGAGTTTCGACCGCACGCTACTCTTTGAAGCAGATGTCAACTAAAATCCCGGCAACTCGAAGTACAACGTGGGCAACAGCAGCAACATACCGATAACGATAAGGGCGAGAATAAATTTCCACGCCCAACGAAACCACTGTTCGTAGGAGATTTTAGCAATGGAAAGCACAGCCATAAGCACGCCGGAGCAGGGCGTAATCATATTTGTGAAACCATCGCCAAACTGGAATGCCAGCACGGTGGCTTGGCGCGACACGCCGATGAGGTCCGAGAAGGGAGCCATGATGGGCATGGTCACTGCCGCCTTCGCCGAAGCGGAGGGGATGAAAAGGTTGATGAACGTCTGTATGCCATACATCGTGGCGAGTGCACCCTCGCGCCCCGTTTCGCGCAGTGCGTCGGCCATAGCGGTGAGCATGGTGTTGATGACGGCGCCTTCCTCTAAAATTACGATAATGCCGGCAGCAAAACCGATAATCAGCGCTGCGGAGAAAATATCCTTGGCGCCTGCCATAAATTCAACAGCGATCTTGTCGGCCGAATAGCCTGCCGAAAAACCTGCCGCAATGCCCATGCCCACGAAGAGCGCACAAATTTCAGGAAGATACCAACCGTAACCCATGGCGCCTACTATCAGAAACGCGATACCGAACAACAGCAGGTTGAGCACAAACATACGATAATTCACACGCAATGCCAGCACCGAACACCCTACGAAAAGAGCGCTGACCACCCACAACAGATAAGGCGACGCGTACTGACTCTGCCCAATCTTGATGACACAATCGGCAGCATTGTTCACACAAAAATAAAGCAGCACAGCGCTTACGATAGCAAGGCACACCCACGGGCGGATGCCTGGCGAAACTGCACCTTCGTCCTCCGAAATTACGACAGCCTCAGCATCTTCGGCAACGACTGTGCGCTTCACGCCACGTGCGTACCACAACACAAAAACGATAGCCACTACCATCAACACCAGCCAGCAAAGCGTGCGGTATTCGATGCCCGAAAACAGGGGCAGCTCCGACATATCCTGCGCAATGCCAATGGTAAACGGATTGAGCATAGCGCCAGCAAAACCTACATGCGCAGCAAGATACACCATGCTTACACCTACAAACTCGTCGTAGCCCAGGGATTTTGCCAGAGGTATAACGACCGCCACGAAAGCAATAGTTTCCTCGCTCATTCCGAAAACTGCGCCGAAGAGTCCGAAGAGCAACATGATGAGCACGATGACAATGTTGCCCACACCAACACGGCGCACAGCACCATAGCGCTCAAGGCGCTGCGTTCGTGCAATGAAGCGCATAATCCCCTCATCCACGGCTTTCGTACTGTTGATAATCCAGAACGCACCACCGATAATCAGCACAAAAACAATGATGCCCGACTGCTTACTGAAACCTTCGTAAACCGCCGAGAGCACCTGCCACGACTGCGGATTGCCGCCCGGCACAAGCCATGTGGAGACGGCGCACAACACCAGCACGAAGAATATGATGACATAGGTATTGGGAACTTGGAATTTTGACATAATCTTACTATTATTCATATTATAATAACGGACAACAGTACGAAGCCTGTTGTCCGCTGACTGTTATCTGTCGTTCGTTATCTACGGTGAAGATTTATTCGCCTTGCAACTGCGTGATGACCTTCATCAACTGTTCGCCAAGTCCGATAGAGTAGCCTTGCGAAACGAACACCACGCGGTTGAACGTGTCTGCCACAAGGATGATGGGCGTACGGGGCGATTTCAACTTCATCTCCGCCACCATCTCATTATATATAACGTCGTTGACGTCCGTACCCCAAACGATGTTTGAGGGCAACTGCGTGAAGGCTGAATAATCGAAACGCGAAGCCTCGCTCTCTGTGCGGAAGAGCATCACCATCTTCTGTCCCCACTTTTCGAACTCTTGCTTATAGGGCGCAAGGTCGCGCATAAAGTGGTTGGTTGGTTCGTCGCTGGGCGCTACGATGGCAATGACGTAGTAACCGCGTCCCGTTGCTGAGAGAATAGAGCGCTGCGCCTTCGTCTGTGTATCGAAGAAGATGTTTTCGCTATTGAAACTGCCCAAAACCTGAAGGCGCTCAGCGCTTGCACGCTGTACGAAGTCAATTGTGTGGCGACCACCGGCAGGAATATTCACAAACGTGAGGTGAGCCAACACACCACCGTCTGCCATGCGTGTGCCCGTCACTAAAAGGTAGTCGCCGGCGTCAAGACTTGCTCCCTTCTTCAACAACGAACTCCACGTTTCGTTATGGCTATACTGCTGAAGCTTCAAACGTCCGTCCACAATCTTCGAAATAGAGAAGTGCGAGCCATATTTGGGGTCGTCAACGAAGGGCGAAGCTACGTATTTTGCAAAAAGTTTGCCCTGAGGAAGTACGGTAGAAACTTCTGCGTCGAAATTCACATCTACCCACTGCTGGCGCTTGTCGGCATACTGCACCTTACCCGTAACACCATCTATGCGAGCTGCAATACCCATGGCGCGAGCTGCGGAAACAAAGAAAATGTTGCGCGAATGAGCGTCGCACACACGCATATCCCAGACTCCGGCAGGCGACATGCACAAATTCAACGGATTCCACAAGCCATTGACTACAATGTTATCGCGGCACCACTCTACCCACAACGCAGGATTTTCGGCATAAGCCTGGCGCTGCTCGGCATCGATGACAGACTGGAAGAACGCCTTGTAGGGAGTGAGCATTTCGTTTGCCACACGCGGATTGAGCACGTAGGCATCATAGAGTTTTGACGTTTCCTTGCGTACAAGGGGCGTATTGATTTGGTCGTTGAGCACCTGAGCAGAAATGTCGCGTCGGTCTTTTTCCGACACCACCTGCAACACGGTGAGCGCACGCTGGCGGAACGTGTCGGGCGCTTGGCGCAAATAGTCGGCAAGCGTTGCGTGGTTGCCTCTCGACGCTGTCAGCACCTGGCAAACAGCCTCCTTCGACAACTGCAACGAGTCAGCCAGCGCCACCATCGCTTCTTCCTTCATAAACGTAGCTACATAAGCAAGGCGAATGGAGTCTTCGTAAGCAAGGCGCACATTGTTTTGCTCGCGCTGCTCAGCGGTGACTTCAGGTTGCGTGCTGCGCTCAGCCGGAGGAACGATGTCGAATTCCAGCGTAGCTTCGTAGCCGGGTTCTTTGTCGAGCACGAGCATGGTTGTGTCGGCAGTGCCGCCCTGGCAGAGCGCAAAGCCGTAACGTCCTTCGAACGTAGCCCAGGCAAGGATGGAACCCTTACCCGTTGTGAGTTGGGCAACACCTTGTTCGTTGCTGCTGGTGCGTGCTGCAGTGAAGAATTCTGCGTAATTATAAATTTTGAATTCGACTTCGGTCGAAACAGGATTACCCTTATCGTCCACCACCTTTACTACGACCGGCGCTGTGGGAGCGTAGTTCTCTGTAACGTTGATTTCGGTGAAACAGGGCGTTTGGCTTACCACCTCTTCAGGACCTCCGTAGCGGCCGAAAGCCTTGGTGTGCATCAGCATACCACGTGAGGCGGGCGCGTTGAACCATGCAAGGTCGAGCACAGGTTCGGGTTCGCAAGCTCCGAGGAAGTGCCACTCGCCATCAATCCAAGCCTCAACCCAGGCGTGATTAGAGTCAGTGTGTGCCCAACGAGGGGTGTAAACTTGGCGCGCAGGGATGCCCACTGCACGGAGTGCTGCCACGGTGAAAGTAGATTCTTCGCCACAACGACCATAAGCCGTCTTGATAGAAGCAAGGGGCGAGCTGGTGCGCGAATCAGAGGGAGTGTACGTCACTTTTTCATGGCACCAATGATTCACTTCGAGCACGGCGTCCTTCATAGAGAGTCCCTCGATACGAGGTTTCAACTCATTATAGAATATAGCACGACAACCATCCAGATTTTCGTTGTTCACGCGTGGAGGAAGCACAAAGTGCAAAAATTCGCGGTCGGGTACACGCTCGCCCCAAGGCATTTCGGCGCGTGCACGCAGAGCGTAGTCCACACATTCAAGATAGTAATCCCCGGAATAGTCGGTCATGTCGGGCAAAGCCATGTAGGCGTAAAGAAATTGCAGAGCTTCGCGCTGTTCCTTTGTAAGTTCGCGCTCGAACACCTCAAAATACCTGGCCTTTTCGACTACGCTCTGACGTTGCTCAAAATCGGCAACAAACACTTCACTGCCCTCAAAACCATCGTTTGCCGTGTTGCCACAGCTGGAGAGCAATGCCAATGCTGATAAGGCAAGAGCCTTGATTGAAAAACGCTTCATAGAAGTTCACCAATTTAACGGGCAGCAAATCGCATTTTGCCGCCTCAATATTTAATTATTTTCAGCAAATATAAAGATTTCTTCAGATTAACACCGTATAAATCCCCATTTTTCTTTAAAACACACGATTTGTCGTGCCAACTAAGGCAAAGTTTACTTAAAAATTCCTATTTTTGCAGACTAATAATTGAGTAAACAAGTTAACAAGGTACGAGTTGACAAGCAGGTTTGACTCAAACGCTTGTCTGTACGCTGGTTTTCATTCCGCAAGGCAGCTGTACTCTGTGCTCTGTACTCTATCAGTTGTACTCTGCCAGCTGTACTCTACTAAACACACACCCACAATTCCACCCTATTATGGCAAACGAAAAGATTATCCTCACAGGCGACCGCCCCACAGGCCGTCTTCATATCGGACACTACGTAGGCTCGCTCAGCCGCCGCGTAGAATTGCAAAACGAAGGCGACTTCAGCAAGATGTTTGTCTTCATCGCTGACGCACAAGCCCTCACCGACAACATCGACAATCCCGAAAAGGTGCGTCAGAATGTAATCGAAGTTGCGCTCGACTATCTGGCATGCGGACTCGACCCCGAAAAGGTGACGCTCTTCATCCAAAGCCAGATTCCTGAACTCTGCGAACTTTCTTTCTACTTCATGGACCTGGTAACAGTGAGCCGCCTTCAGCGCAACCCTACGGTGAAAACCGAAATCGCCATGCGCGGTTTTGAAAGTTCCATCCCCGTGGGCTTCTTCACCTATCCCATCTCGCAAGCTGCCGACATCGCAGCCTTCCGCGCAACTACCGTACCCGTAGGCGAAGACCAGCGACCCATGATTGAACAAGCCACCGAAATCGTGCGCCGCTTCAACTACATCTATGGCGACACACTCGTGGAACCACAAATCATGCTCCCCAGCAACGCAGCATGCCTCCGCCTTCCCGGCACCGACGGCAAAGCAAAAATGTCGAAGTCGCTCGGCAACTGTATCTACCTTTCTGAAACTGCCGACGAAGTGCGCAAAAAGGTAATGTCAATGTACACCGACCCGCTCCACGTCAACGTAAGCGACCCCGGACACGTTGAAGGCAACGCCGTGTTCACCTACCTCGATGCATTCTGCACCGACGACCACTTCGCTCGCCTCTGGCCCGACTATGCAAACCTCGACGAACTCAAGGCGCACTACATGCGCGGCGGACTTGGCGACGTGAAGTGCAAGCGCTTCCTCGAAACCATCCTTCAGGAAAAACTCGAACCCATCCGCCAACGTCGTAAGGAATTCGAAAAGGACATCCCCGCCATCTACGACATGCTCCGCAAAGGTTGCGAAGACGCACGCGAGGTGGCAGCCAAGACGCTCGACGATGTGCGCAAGGCTATGAAGATTAACTATTTCGACGACGCAGCACTCATCGCCGAACAAGCAAAGCGCTTCAGCCAACAATAACACCCTTAGAGTAGCAAACACTACTTTTCGACAAATAATAACAACGTTTTTGCAATCCAAAGCCCTGTTTTTCGCACTTAACAGTCAGCAGAAAAGGCTTTACATTAAAAAAACAAACGCATTATTTGGTCAAAATAAAAAGATTGTCTAACTTTGCACCTCGAAAAAGCGAAACTCTGACAAAAACAAAAAAAATAAATATAGAAAAATGAAAAGAACATTCCAACCTCACAATCGCAAGAGAAACAACAAGCATGGTTTCCGCCAGCGTATGCTTACAGCTAATGGTCGTCGCGTTTTGGCAGCTCGCCGCGCAAAGGGCCGCAAGAAGTTGACCGTATCTGACGAAGTTCACGGCAAGAAGTAAATCTCTGCGCAGTCGGGAGACTGCATGCGTTGAGGTTTAAAATCATATAAGAGGGTGTGTCAAATCGATTTTGACACACCCTCTTTTTTTATTTTTAAAACAAAAAAGAATCTACAGCAAATATAGAACAATCAGGCTTTAATAAAACGATGTTGACTTATGCTTCCTTATAATAATTCGCCTACAATGTTGCTTTAATCTCTCCTGTTTACTCCCAAGTAATCGTCCACGCTCTAAGGAGGTCGTGTATTATCGTCGTCATACAATTTCACTTTAGAAACACTTACAATTTCACGGAATCTGCAATACGGAGTTGGTTTATACAAAAAACGTCGTTGCTTTATACAAAAAAACGTTGATAATCTTTCGACTATCAACGCTCTAACAATTCAGTCGGGGTGACTGGAATCGAACCAGCGACCTCACGCCCCCCAGACGCGCACTCTAACCGGACTGAGCTACACCCCGAATTGCGAGTGCAAAAGTAAGAAGTTTTTACTACATACGCAAGAGCGAGGGGCAAAAAAATGCAAATTCTGCCGCATTTTTATCAAAAAACCTTGCGAAAAGCACAATGGATCCCGAGAAATCTTCACTCAGCCTGTGTGCCTCAAGAGTGAGTTGCCCATTAGGTTCATCTGTGCATGGGGCATTTTGGGGGATAAGTTTGTAGAGGATTTTCCGTGAATATAAGGTTATGAGGTGAGGTTCTAAGGTGAGGTTATGAGGTTTTAAGGTCTTGAGGTTTTAAGGTTATGAGGGCTATGCA
>JAZQXH010000042.1:0-3822 GCA_045632745.1 Alloprevotella sp. | reverse complement strand
ATTTAAGGTTCACGCCGCAAAAATATATTTTTAATGGAAATGATATAGCAGTTGACCCATTATCACAGACCCCTCCGCCCTTTGGGCACCTCCCCTAACTTCGGGGAGGAATTTTATATACTTCCGTTCGCTTGTTATTCCCAATTGGATACCTAAACGAGGTAGACTAACTAAAATTGTCCCCCGAAGTTAGGGATTTCTGTCCCCCGATAACGGGGGAAACGAAGGGGGCGAGCGACGAAGGAGCGGAGGGGGTCTGTTAAAGTTCTTGGGTCAACTGCTATATTATTGCCAAATTTTTTAGGTACAAGTAGACGAGATGGTTAGACTTAATCGCTTGCATGCACGCTGTTTTTATACCGCACGGCAGTTGTGCTCTGTACTCTGTTCTCTGTATTCTAAAAATGCTGCATAGCCTTAAAACCTTACAAGCGAAGCGACCTTAAAACCTCATAACCTAAGAATAGTAAACAAGTTATTAGGTACGAGTAGACAAGTGAAGTCAGTATCGAACGTTTGTTTGTACGCTGCATAGCCCTCATAACCTTGAAACCTTAAGACCTAATAATCTTAATCAAACGCTTGCTTGCACGCTGACTTGCATTCCGCAAGGTAGTTGTACTCTGTACTCTGTGCTCTGTACTCTTAAATGCTGCATAGCCTTAAAACCTTAAAGCGTAGCGACCTAACAACCTCAAAACCTTAAATAATTAATATAGTTTTTGGCATATAGGTATAGTTTTGGGGCTTGGACTGCTGCAATGATGCAAAAAAAATAATTTTTTTTTCTTCTTAGGCTTTGTTTTTCAGATTCGTTTCAGAATTCCCCTCTAACTTTGCATTGTAAACAAGAAATAACATGAATTACTAACCTTAAATATGATACAATTATGAAACGTTTTTTCTTTAGAAGTGCATTGGCATTCGCAGTTTTTTTCGTAGGTCAGACTTCAGCGCAGGCATTTAATGACCGCCCCGTAGCAGTTGGCGAACTTCCTTCGAACGCACAAACAGTGCTTAATAATAACTTCACGAAGCATCGCATCGCTTTGGCAAAGGTCGAAACAGGATTTTTGGATAAGAGCTACGATGTGTTCCTCGCAAACGGAGACAAGGTGGAGTTCGACCGCAGAGGTAATTGGACAGAAATCGTTTGTCGCGAGAATGGTGTACCCGCTGAATTGGTACCGGCTGCAATCACAACTTATCTCAACTCCGCATATCCGGGCGTGAAGCTCGTGAAGATAGAGCGTGAAAGGGGACGCTACGAGGCGAAACTGGCAAATGGCTTTGAATTTACGTTCGACAAGCATTTCCGAGTGGTAGAGGTTGATGATTGAAGCGGTGGATAAAAAAAGTTGATGGGAGAACGAAAAAAAATCTTAAACTTCATCGTTTTACAGATTCGTTTCAGAATTGCTCTCTAACTTTGCACATGTAAACAAGAACAACATTACGATAATATTAATAACAAAATAAAAACATTACGACTATGAAAAGATTTTTTGTTAAAAGTGCTTTTGCACTCGCAGCGCTCCTCGCAGTTCAAACTTCGGCTTACGCGGACACGGATAAGCCCATCGCAGTGACCGACCTTCCGGCAGTGGCACAGGCTGTGCTCAACAAGAACTTCACGAAGCATCGCATCGCTTTGGCTAAGGTGGAATCGGACATTCTTGACAAGAGCTACGACATCTTCTTCGTGAATGGCGACAAGGTGGAGTTCGACCGCAAGGGCAACTGGACGGAGATTGTCTCCAAGCAGGACGGAGTGCCTGCCGAATTGGTGCCTGCTGAAATCACAAAGTACCTCAACTCCGTTTACCCAGGCGTGAAGCTCGTGAAGATTGAGCGCGAAAATGGTCGCTACGAAGCGAAGTTGGCGAATGGTTACGAATTTACTTTCAACAAGAAGTTCCAGGTGGTGGACATCGACAAGTAAAGCATCATCTGATACCTTGAAAAAACTTACCAAAAACTAATCGAAGACGAATTTAACTAAAAAAAACAACATCCTTAAAATCTTTTACTACTATGAAAACGAAATTCAGAAAATCATTGCTCCTTTTAGGATTCTTGGGCTTGGGCTTAGGCAGCTGTAGCGACGACGATAACGACAACGTGGTGATGACCGACCAAACGCTGCTCAAGGTGTTCGAACAAATGTATCCCGGAGTGCCTGTTATGGAATGGGAAGTCGAGTTTGGCATCTACAGGGCGGAGTTCCTGAAGGATGGTAAGCCAGCCGAGGCGTGGTTTCAGCCCGATGGCACTTGGGTGAAGACCAAGACGGACTTGCTTCCCGCGGACCTTCCGGAAGCAGTTGTGAACTTCCTCGCGGAGAATTATGCCGGATATCCTATCGACGATGTTGACTGGGTAGAAACGCCGAGCGGAAACTATTATTTCGTAGAACTCGATGCAAAGGGCGCTGACATCTACTTGCAGTTGCTCCCCGATGGTAGCTTGTTGACTTAAAAAAATCTCGGAGAAAAGAAAGTTGAATGTCGTGAGATGATACACGAGTAAATAAACTTACCACTCGATAGTTTTAACTAAAAAAAAGTAAGGCACACTCTTTGTTTGAGAGCATTGCCTTACTTTTTTTATAAATACTTATTTCTTAGAGTTCGAGGTCGATGTCGTGGAGTTCGTGCCAGGGGAGGCCCTGCTTGTTGAGTTCGTCCATGAAGGGATCGGGGTCGAATTCTTCAACGTTCCAAACGCCGGGACGCTTCCAGAGGCCGAGCATAAACATGCGTGCACCGATGCAAGCGGGTACGCCCGTAGTGTAGCTCACGCCCTGCATGCCGGTTTCTTCGTAAGCTGCGCGGTGTGAGCAGTTGTTGTAAACGTAGTAAGTGTGCTCCTTACCATCGTAGCCGATACCCTTGATGCGGCAGCCGATGCTGGTTTCGCCCTCGTAGTTTTCGCCGAGGTCCTGTGGGTTGGGCAATACGGCTTTGAGGAACTGGAGGGGCTGAATCCAGTGGCCTTCGTAGCAGATGGGCACGATGCTGTCCATACCGATGTTCTGAATCACGCGGAGGTGCGTCAGGTATTCCTGTCCGAAGGTCATCCAGAAGCGTGCGCGCTTGATGGTGGGGTAGTTCTTCACGAGGCTTTCGATTTCTTCGTGGTGAAGGAGGTAGGACTCGCGCGGACCGATGTTAGGATAGTTGAGGGGCTGGTGGATTTCGAGGGGTTCGGTTTCTACCCATTCGCCGTTTTCCCAATAAAGTCCCTTCTGAGTAATCTCGCGAATGTTGATTTCGGGGTTGAAGTTGGTGGCAAATGCCTTTCCGTGGTCGCCCGCGTTGCAGTCAACGATGTCGAGGTAGTGAATTTCCTTGAAGTGGTGCTTGGCAGCGTAAGCGGTGTAGATAGACGTCACGCCGGGGTCGAAACCACAACCGAGGATGGCTGTCAGTCCGGCTTGCTCGAAGCGTTCCTTGTATGCCCACTGCCAGGAGTATTCGAAGTGAGCTTCGTCCTTGGGTTCGTAGTTAGCAGTGTCGAGGTATGAGCAGCCATATTCAAGGCAGGCGTCCATAATGGTCAAATCCTGATAGGGGAGAGCCAGGTTCATCACCAGGTCGGGCTGGAAGTCCTTGAAGAGTGCCACGAGTTCGGGCACATTGTCGGCATCTACTTGCGCAGTGCGGATGTCGTCGCGACCGATAGCCTTAACAATAGCGTCGCACTTTGACTTTGTGCGGCTTGCAATCATGATTTCACTGAACACGTCGGTGTTTTGCGCCACCTTGTGTGCGGCAACAGTAGCTACGCCACCTGCGCCAATGATAAGTACTTTTCCCATTC
>JAZQXH010000041.1:0-15245 GCA_045632745.1 Alloprevotella sp. | reverse complement strand
AAGTTTTTCTTCAAAGGAAAAATTTCCTACTTCAAAGGAAGAAAATCCTTCTTCAAAGGAAGTTTTCAGGAGAAAGGTCATAAAAAAAGGAGGGCAGCACAGCCCTCCTAAATCTTTATGCAAATATACATCATTTTTCAGCGAAATCCAAATCTGCATTTCGCGCCAATTTTACAAAAGTTAACAGTTTTGCACTATCTTTTGCTATTTCGAAACTTACAAAAAAGGCAGTTTTTGCAATCCCGATTTTAAGGGCAAAAATCGAAATGCACGAAAATATTCAAAGCACGAATGATGATGTTGTATATTACGAAGATGCGCTGTAGAGCGAGGGATGCCGATTTATTTGTTCCGTATGGCGGAAGTGCGCTGAATTCCGAGAGTATTAATTTGCCCCAATTTTTTTCTAATTCCCTAATAATGTCGTAACTTTGCAACATAAATATTGCAGGATGTATCTCTGCCGTGGAGTAGGGTAGTGCTGTTGGGAAGACGTAGGCAGGGCTTATGTCTGTTTGTTGGCAATATGGATTCCTGCGTAGAAGTGCACATAATGAATTTACAGCATAAGAAAATTCTTGTTACAGGAGCTTCGGGCTTCATAGGTAGTTTCATCGTTGAAAGAGCCCTTGAACTGGGTGCAGAAGTATGGGCGGCTATGCGAGCATCGAGCAGTAAGGCTTATCTTCAGGATGAGCGCATCCGCTTTATCGAACTTCATCTCAACGACAGAGTGCGTCTCGAAGCGCAGTTGCGCGAATTTTCGGCGGCGCACGGTGCGTGGGACTACGTGGTGCATGCCGCAGGACTTACCAAATGCCAAAACCCTGCCGACTTCTATCGCGTCAATGCCGAGGGCACAATGCATCTCGCTCAGGCACTGCTCGCAACCGGCACGCTGCGCCAGCGCTTTGTGTTCCTCAGTTCGCTGAGCGTATGGGGAGCAGTCCACGAGGACGATTATGCCGACATCTCCGAACGCGACATTCCGCACCCCAATACCGACTATGGCAAGAGCAAACTCGAAGCCGAGTGCCTGCTTGCGCAGGTTGAGGGACTGGACTACGTAGTGTTGCGTCCGACGGGTGTTTACGGTCCGCGCGAAAAGGATTATTTCCTCATGGCAAAGAGCATCTGTGGTCACGTGGACTTTGCTGTGGGCTACAAGCGCCAGGACATTACCTTCATCTACGTGCGCGACCTCGTTGAAGCCACGTTGCTGGCGCTGGAGCGTGGCACGAAGGGACGCGGATATTTCCTGACCGACGGACAGGTGTATAGCAGCTCGGACTTTTCGCGACTGTTGCAGCAAGCACTCGGTGTGCAGTTCGTACTGCCCATTACGGCGCCGATATGGGTGCTGAGAGTGGTGTGCACTGTGGGCGGATGGGTGGCTCGACTGACGGGCAAACCCTCGGCGCTCAACATGGATAAGTTCAACATCCTGCGCCAGCGCAACTGGCGCTGCGACATTCAGCCCGCCATCGACGACCTCGGCTATCAGCCGCGCTACACGCTCGAAATGGGCGTCAGCGAAACGGTGGCGTGGTACAAGCAGCAGGGTTGGTTGTAAACGATTTTGATTATGAAGAAACTTTTACCTATAGAATGGATAACGCTTGCCTACATGGCATTCACGACGCTGCTCATCTTCCTGATGTGGGGCGAGCTGGTACGCCCTGTGGAGCAACTTCAGGAGCGTGGCGCTATCCTGGCGTTGATGGTGGCGCTCTTTGCCTATGGCACTCGTAAGCCCACCGACCTTTCGCGCATGCTGCGCATCCTCTTTCCGATGGCGCTCATCAGCTATTGGTATCCCGATATCTACGAGTTTTGCAGCCGCCTGCCCAATCAGGACCACATCTTTGCATCCGTGGAGCAGTGGGTGTTTGGTTGTCAGCCTGCGCTCGAATTCAGCCGCGCATTGCCGCAGAAGTTTTGGAGCGAAGCCTTCCACATGGGCTACTTCGCCTATTATCCCATGATTTTTGCCACAGCCATCATCCCCTTGACGCAGAGCAAGGCGCGCTTTGCCGAATACTCATTTATTATATTGGCAGCTTTCCTGCTCTACTACGCAGTTTACTTGTTTCTCCCCGTAGCCGGACCGCAATACTACTTCCAGGCGATAGGCGAGCAAGCGGCTGAGGCAGGCGAGTTTGCAGCCGTTGGCGACTATTTCCGCACCCATCTGGAAATGCGTCCGTCGCCCGGTCCCGAAGGCTTTTTCCGCTCGTGTGTAGAGGCGGCTCAGGCAGGCGGAGAGCGTCCGCAGGCAGCCTTTCCTTCGTCGCACGTAGGCGTAAGTACGGTGTTGATGATTCTCCTTTGGCGCCTGCGCAATTGGGCGTTTGTCTGTATCCTGCCGTTCTACGTGTTGCTCTGCTGCGCCACGGTCTATATTGAAGCTCACTACGCGATTGATGTTGTAGGCGGTTTGGTTTCGGCAGCCGTGTTCTACGTAGTGGTGAAGAAGGCCTACGACCGATGGCTCAAGGCTGTGCCCGAGGCGGTGCCCTGGTAATCAGGTGTGCGGACATCGTTAGCAGCGTGCGATAGTTCAGCGCTGCGCGGCAGGAATTTTGCTGACGCTGCGCTGCGGTCGGACTGCTATTGAATATAGAATTATTATAAACTAACTCAAGTTTGCGCAAGTATAAGTCCTTTCTTATTTAGGATGAATGAGGGAATGATTGTAGTTTGTTTTGTGTGGGATTGTGATCCGAATGGCAAACTTACAATCTTACAACCTTAAGACCTTATAACCTAAGAAGTTGAGCATTTGCGAAACTTGAATAAACTTAAATATCAGAATGAGAAAAACATTACTTTCACTCCTCCTCCTTGCTGCTCCCGCCATGCTCGGTGCGCAGACTAAGGACGGTGGCATCAGTGCCGACATGCTCGGCAAAATCAAGGCGCAGCAAACGAACACTGCTGCTGACCGCGCATTGCGCAATGCCTTGGCAGGCACGAGCATCAACCAGTTGGCTACGTTGGCAAACAATCCTGCCGAATACGACACGCACTTCTCACACCGCGTGCCCAGCAAGGGCATCACGGACCAGAAGTCTTCGGGTCGTTGCTGGCTCTTTACGGGCATGAACGTGATGCGTGCGAAGATGATTGCCAAATATGGTTTGGGCGACTTCCAGTTCTCGCAGTCGTACAACTTCTTCTTCGACCAGTTGGAAAAGGCCAACCTCTTCCTCCAGGCTGTGCTCGACAATGCCGGCAAACCCATGAACGACCAGCTCGTAGAGTGGCTCTTCAAGCATCCCTTGAGCGATGGCGGCACTTTCTGCGGTGTGCAGGATGCCGTGATGAAGTACGGACTTGTGCCTGCTGAGGTGATGCCCGAAAGCTATAATGCCAACAACACTTCGCGCATGTCGGCCATCATTACGCTCAAGCTCCGCGAATATGGTTTGGAACTCCGCAAGGCTGTGGCAGACGGCAAGAAGAAGTCAGTCATCGAAGCGCGCAAGATTGAGATGCTTAGCACAGTGTATCGCATCCTTGCAAGCTGCCTTGGCGAACCTCCCACGAAGTTTACTTATACCATGAAGGACGCTGCCGGAAAGCCCATCAGTACAAAGGAATATACGCCTATGAGCTTCTACGAAGAATATGTGGGCGCCGACCTTCGCGGCAACTACGTGATGCTCATGAACGACCCCTCACGTCCTTACAACAAGACCTACACCATCGACATGGACCGCCACAGCTACGACGGCGAGCAGTGGACCTTCGTGAACCTTCCTATGGAGGACATCAAGGAAATGGCGATTGCCTCTATTAAGGACAGCACGATGATGTATTACAGTTGCGACGTAGGCCAGTGTTACAACAGCAAGACAGGCGTGCTCTCGCTCGACAACTACGATTACGCGTCGCTCTTCAACACAGACTTCCCGATGAACAAGGCTGAACGCATCAGCACATTCGCTTCTGCTTCGAGCCACGCCATGACATTGATGGCTGTTGACCTCGACGAAAACGGCAAGCCCAAGAAGTGGATGGTCGAAAACTCTTGGGGACCCACGAGCGGCTATAAGGGCCACCTCATCATGACGGACGAGTGGTTCGATGCTTACAGCTTCCGCCTCGTGGTGGAGAAGAAGTACGTGCCCGCCCGTATCCTCAAACTCCTCGAACAGAAACCCGAGTTGCTCCCTGCATGGGACCCCCTCTTTGCTGGCGAAGAGTAAGAACTGTAAATTCGAGCAGACTTTATTTTGAAAAAACGTTATTAAATGCATTAATTTAATAATTTAATTTAATAATTTAATTTATCTATGTCAAAACAAACATTGATGAGCATGTGGCAACGCGTGTTGCTGCTGCTTACAATCACTGCATTTGTTGGTGTAGAAGCAGCTGCACAGTTGCGCAACAACACAGTGGTTTACTTCCAGAACATTGGTAACTCCGGTTACTCAATGGTTTCATCGTCGGGTTCGTATGTGTCTATCGCGAAGACCGACAAAACCGACTACAACCAGCTTTGGTACGTGTCAAAGGTAGGTACGGGTTACCGTCTCCGTAACCTCGGTACCGGTCTCTACCTCCGCAGTTCAAACAGACAATCAGAACCTTGGACGCTCGTGAATGGCGATGAACTCGACGGCAATAGCTTGTTTGCAGTAGAGCAGAAGAGCGGCGGTTACGCGCTTCGTGCTACAAACTGCACGGATACCTATGGCTACATGCACTATGCAGAAACGCGTGGTGGCGTGGTGTGTTGGGAAAGCAACAACTCCGCTACACAGTGGAAGATTACGCGCGAAACTACAATCACAGAAGAAGATTTGGAAGCAAACTGGCAGTCAACAGACAACCTCAACCCCACGCAGACTGTTATCAAGGGTTGGGAAGCAGCGCTCGCAGCGCTCTGTACAGACAAGGCTTGCTCTGAACTCAACGCTACTTATGCTTCGTACACCAAGGCACAGATGATGGAGGACGAAAACTACAAGGCCCTCCCCGAAGCTTTGCAGAACATGGTGCTCAAGCTCACTACCGACGGCACATGGGCTGAAGCAAACGTGGATGCCAGCAAGCCCGGATGGGACGCTGAGTATGCAAAGCGCCTCCGCGTGCAGCTCATCGAACCTTATAACAATAAGGAATCGGCAGCTCAGGCTCTTAGAATGCAGGCACACACAAACCTCAACAACCCCCTTGGTATCTATGCCAATGCTCGCCAGGTGCTCTACATCATGGTGGAAGGTAAAATCAAGGATGGCGCTACGCTCTACCTCCCCACTTGGACTGGCCACGGCAAGCCCGGTAACGGCTACATGGATGGTGTGAAGCTCCGCGAAGGTTTGAACGTCGTGCCCCTCTTCGACAACTTGACAACAGGTTGTTTCAACTACGTAGTGCAGACTTTCTACACTTCACAGGGATATGGCAACAAGGCACGCTCAAACAAACTCTCTGACTACGAAGATTTGAAGATTCACGTTGAAGGTGGTATCCTTAACGGTTTCTTTAACGTTGCCGGCGACGAACTTTGGGGCGAAGGCGACGACAATGCTGACTGGGATTACTACGCTAAGCGCGCTACACACACTGACGTTACAGTGTTGGGTAAGTACATGACTTTGCAGTTCCCCCTCCATGCAAGCGAAGTTTCTGAAAACCAACCCGGTTTGGACTACTACTTTACAGGTAAGAACATTGCGCGCCAGGTGGCTGAAACTTGGGATAACGTGATGCTCTGGGAACGTATGCTCATGGGCGTTGCTTCTAAGGAAGCAGTAGATGCTGAAAATGCTCGCGTAAAGTCGCCCTACTCAGACAAGGACGAAGTATTTGCTTTCAACGGTGACAACGAAGGCGACCCCCTCGCTTGCGATTACGGTGACTATTATAACGTACACGGTTTGGCATTCGGTGTGGGCGGTAGCACATACATGTATGGTTCTTGGGACCACTCAGGCTACAACTTCAACACAATGGGTAGCGTTATGTCCGAAATTATCAGATCGGCAGGTTCACACTGGGGTCCCGGTCACGAAATCGGTCACCAGCACCAGCAACCCTTCACGCTCAACGGTTTGACAGAAGTTACCAACAACCTCTTCTCTAACGTTGTGCTTTGGTATTTTGGCGAATCTACATCTCGTTACAACGGCGATCAGGGTTCGTTGACAAATGTTTACAATGCGTTTAAGCAGCCCAACAGCGACTTCTATACAAACAACATCTGGGCGCTCACACACATGTACTACAAGCTCTTTATGTACTACCACGTATTGGGCCACAACACTGAATTCTATCCTCGCCTCTACGAATTGCTCCGTCAGGAACCCATGACAGGTGGCTACAACGTAAATGGTCCTACAGGTCTCCTCCACTTCTACAAGCAGACTTGTCGTGCTGCAGGCGAAGACCTCACAGAATTCTTCCGCGCTTACGGTATTCTCTCTGTGATGAATGAACGCTTCGTGGGCGACTACTCTAACTCAATCTACAACACTTCTAAGGCGCAGATCGACGCTGCTATCAAGGAAGTGAAGTCTTGGGGCTACAAAGAAAACTATGCTGCGCTCTTCGTGAACGACGGTACAGGCGAACGTATGAAGAGCCACAAGGGCGACTACCTTGATTTCTATGGCGAAAGTACAGTTTGCGCTGAAATGGGTAACTATGCTTCATTTGGCGATGATCCTGCAACGAGAGGTACTGTTTCTTTCACTAACGGCCAGTTGAAGGTGTCAAGCTCTGGCGCTATCGGTGTTGTAATCCGCAATGCAAAGGGCGAATTCCTTGCATTCTCTGATATGAAGTCGTTCTCTGTAACCGACGAAGTTGCTAAGATGGTGATGTTGGACGAAGTAGAAGTTGAAGCTGTGAATAGCAACAACACATTCGTTGTGTGCAACGAGGCTGGTACATTGAAGAAGAACATGCTCAAGGCGCTCATCACACGTGCGCAGGCAATCGTTCGTCTCTCTGACGACACAAATACTAAGGTAGGTTATTATCGCTCAGAAGTGTTGGCTGCTTTGCAGGAAAAGACTAACGAAGCAAACGCTATTGCAAATGCAAATGCAAAAGACCAGTATGCTGCAGTTTACGCTGAGCTCTATGATGAAATTGAAAAGTTGCTCAACGCGCCTTCTTCAATGATCGGCATCGTAGCGGGTAGCTCATACCTTATTACTAATGCGCGCACTACAACAGCTTCGGTTTCTGTCAACGCAGATTCTAAGGCGCTCATCACTGCTACTACGAATACACAGGATCCCAAGCAGCACTGGATTTTCGAACCCGCTGGTGCTCCCAATACTTATTACCTCAAGAACAAGGCAACTTCAACTTATGCTGAAGAATTGGTAAGAGAGGCACAGGGTATCGCAGCTGCAACAAAGGGTACTGTAGCTTACAAGGTAATCAGCGTAGGCAATGGCTTGATGGCTTTGCAGTGTCAGGACGAAGAAGCGCAGTCAATGAACGCTAATGGTTCGCGCATCATTGGTTGGGATTATGAAGGCGATGCAGGTTCGCACTGGACAATTACAGCTGTTGAACTCGACCAGTCTGCCATCAACCGAATCGAGCTCGAAGAGTTGATTGAAAAGACGAACGAATTGCTCGAAGAAATGGGCGAAGACGTAATGCGTCCCGGCGCATTGCCCTTGCAGACAGAAGCGCCTGCAAATGGTTTCTACCTCTCAACAAACGCTGACCAGAACGTAGTAGGTAATGGTACAGACGGTGGCGGTATCGCAGCATTGCTCGACGGCAACACTACAACTTACATGCACACGCAGTGGAGCGGTACTCCCGTTGGCGAAGTTCACTACGTACAGGTTGACTTGGGCGAAGGTCGCGCTATCGCTGACTTCCAGTTCTCTTATGCAACTCGTAATGCTAATAGCGTAGGTTCTACTTCTCCCGCACCTACAACTATCGAAGTTTACGGTAGCAACGATGGTGTCAACTTTGCTGCGCCCATCGTTACATTCCAGGGTACAAGCGAAAACCCATTGCCCGCATACAACGAATTGGGTAAGGAATGGACTTCTTCAAACATCGTAACTCCTACAGGCTTCCGTTACTTGCGTTTCGCTGTGACAGCTTCTGCAGGTCCTGGTGCAAACAGCTATGGCGGACAGTCGTTCTTCGCAATGTCTGAGTTCTCTTTGATTAACCCCAACATCGTGGTTAATTCATTGAAGGATGAATTTGATGGCGCTGAAGATGCTTATATCGCTGCGGCAGAAGAAGTAGTAGTATCAACAGGTGTTGCTGAAAATCAGAATGCTACAAACGATGAAGTACTCGCTGCGCTCGATGCACTCCAGGTGAAGTACGACGAACTCTTCGCTGCTTACAAATCAGGCATCACTGGCGTTGACGCAGTAGTAGTTCCTGTTAACAAGAAGGAAGGAATCTTCGACCTCAGCGGTCGTCGCATCCAGCAGATTACTAAGCCCGGCTTCTACATCGTAAATGGCAAGAAGCAGTTCGTGAAGTAATACGCAACAATGTTGACATCTGAGCAACAATCGCATAGTAAGTCTGTTGCTCAATGTATATAAATAAAATGAGGTCGCACCCCGTAATTGGCAGGTGCGACCTTTTTTTATTCCGCTCGTAGTTATCTCCTCGTTGGGTTCCGTTAATTCCCCGTTGCGCTCCGCTAATTTCCCGATGCGTGTAATAATCTCAGTTTCACCCGTAGTAACCTCCTCATTGCCTGCCTAAAAATATTTGGAAATCCTCTGTCAGCGCTATTTCTGCCAAAAAACGGGGCGATATATCCTTTATTATCCTAAAAATAATTAACTTTGGCGCTTGAATATATTTTTCTAAAATTGAAAACACAGAATAATTGCTTAAAACTTATGTTCTTAAGAAAAATTTTATGGTTCCTGATGTTGTGCATCCCCATGATGGCACAGTCGCAATCCGCACCTAAGCGCGAGTTTCGCGGAGCTTGGATACAGATTATCAATGGTCAGTTTCAGGGAATGAGTCGCCACCAGATGCAAGCCAATCTTACGAACCAACTCAATACGTTGAAGGCATGCGGCATCAACACGATTATTTTCCAGGTGCGAGGTGAGGCCGACGCGCTCTACGAAAGTGCCTACGAACCTTGGAGCCGCTTCCTTACAGGTGTGCAGGGGCAGTCGCCTTCGCCTTACTGGGACCCCTTGGCATGGATGGTGGACGAATGTCATCGTCGCGGCATGGAACTGCATGCGTGGATTAATCCCTATCGTGCAAAGACCAAGGGCACTACAGCGCTCGCTTCGACGCATCCCTACGTGCAATGGCCCGAGCGCTTCTTTAGTTATGGCGACTTGTTGATTTTCGACCCCGGACTTCCCGAGAATCAGGATTACATCTGCGCGATTGTCAGCGACATTGTGAAGCGCTATGACATCGATGGTCTGCACATTGACGACTACTTCTATCCTTATCCCGAGGCAGGGCGAGCAATTCCCGACGATGCCACCTTCCAGAAGTACAGCAACGGATTTAAGAATAAGGACGACTGGCGCCGCTACAACGTGAATTGCCTGATTGAAAAACTCTCGCACACCATTCATAGCGCCAAACCATGGATGAAGTTTGGTGTTTCGCCTTTCGGCATCTATCACAATCAGAAGAATGGCACCCACGTTTTGGGTAGCAAGACGGCTGGACTTCAGAACTACGACGACCTCTATGCCGACATCCTTTACTGGGTGGACAAGGGCTGGATTGATTATAACGTGCCCCAGATTTATTGGGAAATAGGCCACCCCGCAGCCGATTACGACGAACTCATACATTGGTGGAGCAAGTATGCTGCTAATCGTCCGCTCATCATTGGTCAGGACGTGGAGCGCACCGTCAAGGCTGCCGATCGCAATCATCCCGAGCAAAATCAGATGGCTGAGAAATTCCGCCTGCAGCGCACGCTCAAGAATATCGATGGTTCCTGCCTGTGGTACAGCGCTGCTGTTGTGCGCAACGAAGGTGGCTATGCTTCCCAACTGGCTTACAACTACCACAAAACGCCTGCGCTTCAGCCGCTCATGCCTTTCCTCGACGCTGAGGCGCCTAAGAAGGTGAAGGGACTCAAGGCGCGCTGGATGCCCGATGGTTATTACCTCTTCTGGCGCGAACCGAAAGCCAAGAGCGAACTCGATGTAGCCAAGGCTTACGTCGTTTATCGCTTCGCCAAGGGTGAGGACGTTGACCTCGAACGTGCGGAGAACATTGTGGCAATTACGTCGCAAACACTCCTCAAGTTGCCCTATCATCACGGAACTGAACGCTACAAATACGTAGTGACAGCCCTCGACCGCTTGCACAACGAGAGCAAGCCCGTTTCTAAGAAAGTGAAACTCTAATATCGCCATGGCGCTGTTTCTTGCCCTTGCAACGACAGCAGCAGTGGCACTTCCAACACAAACAACTATGAAAGTCTTAAAGTTTGGCGGTTCCTCAGTAGGTTCCGTTAAGAGCATCCTCAACATAAAGCGTATTGCCGAAAATTGTAATCAGCCCATCGTGGTCGTAGTTTCTGCCCTTGGGGGCGTTACCGACCGCTTGATAGCCTTAGGCAAGAGCGCGGCGAGTGGAGATGCCGATTATCTGAACGAAGTAAATTCCATCGTCCTCCGACATGTGGAAATGATGGAGCAGGTGATTCCCGAAGAACGCCGTCCGGCGCTCGAAGCGCAACTCGATACGCTCTTCGACGACCTCCGAAGCATTCTGCACGGTGTGTTCCTGATTCAGGATCTCACACCTAAGACCGCCGATGCCATCGTGGCTTTCGGCGAACGCCTGTCTTCGCTCATCGTGGCTACGCTTATCGACGGCGCACGCCACTTCGAGGCGCGCGACATCATCAAGACGCAGCGCCAGGGAGCGAAACACGTGATTGACTACGACGCTACAAACCCCTTGATTTGCCAGAACTTTGCGCGCTGGAAGGGAATCGCCGTTATGGGTGGCTTCATTGCTACGGATGTCGAAACGGGCGCTACGACCAACCTTGGTCGCGGTGGTTCGGACTTCACTGCTGCGATTTTGGCAGCAGCGCTCGATGCCGAAGTGCTCGAAATCTGGACCGATGTCGATGGTTTCATGACTGCAGACCCACGCATCATTTCGCAGGCCTACACGATTGACGAACTGACCTACGGCGAAGCGATGGAACTCTGCAACTTCGGTGCGAAGGTGGTGTATCCGCCTACGATTTACCCCGTTTGCGTGAAGAACATCCCCATCCTGATTAAGAATACCTTTAACCCCGAAGCGAAGGGAAGCATCATCCATGCCAATGCCGCTACGAGTAAGCGCCCCATCCGCGGTATTTCGTCGGTCAACGAAATGTCGCTCGTCACGGTGAGCGGTCTTTCGATGGTGGGCGTTGTCGGTGTGAACCGTCGCATCTTTGCTACGCTGGCTAAGGGCGGCATCAGTGTGTTCATGGTGGCGCAAACTTCTTCCGAAACGAGTACGTCGCTCTGCGTCACCACGCAGGATGCCGTTAAGGCGTGCCAGGTGCTCGATGCCGAGTTTGCCAACGAAATTGCCGACGGGGCGATGAATCCCACGGCGCACGAAGACGGATTGGCTACCGTAGCCGTAGTAGGCGAACCCATGGCGGACTGTTCGGGTATTGCCGGACGCTTGTTCTCCGTGTTGGGCCGTAACGGTATCAACATCAATGCCATGGCACAGGGCGCCCTGGAGAAGAATATCTCGTTCGTTGTCGATAAACACCAGCTCCGTAAGGCGCTCAACGTGATTCACGACAGTTTCTTCCTAAGTCAGCACGAGGTGCTCAACGTCTTCCTCTGTGGCACAGGCACAGTGGGCGGTAGCCTCTTGCAGCAACTCGCTGCACAGCGCGACCTGCTGATGAAGGAGCGCGGTCTGAAGGTGAACCTCGTGGGCGTCTGTGGCAGAACCAAGGCTGCATTCTCCGCCGAAGGCATCGACCCTGCTCATTATAAGGAAGCACTCGAAGCCAGCACCAAGCAGGGCGGCGCAGCGCAGATGGTTGATGAGATTCTGGAGATGAACATCTTCAACAGCGTCTTTGTAGATTGCACGGCAAGCGAGGAAGTCGCTGCGCAGTATGAGCGCCTGCTGGCTGCCAACGTGGCAGTCGTGGCGGCAAACAAGGTGGCTGCTTCTTCGGCTTACGATAATTATGACCGCCTCAAGCACCTTGCGCGCGAACGCGGTGTGAAGTTCCTCTTCGAAACCAATGTGGGCGCAGGTTTGCCCATTATTAATACGATTAACGACCTCCGCTCGTCGGGCGACAAGATTCTGAAGATTCAGGCTGTGTTGAGTGGCACGCTCAACTTTGTCTTCAACACGCTCTCAGCAGATGTGCCCTTGAGCCGCGCCGTGATGATGGCTAAGGAGGCAGGATATTCCGAACCCGACCCCCGCGTGGACCTTTCGGGCAAGGACGTGATTCGCAAGATTACCATCCTGGCGCGCGAAAGCGGTTACCGCGTAGAGCCTGAGGACATTGCCAAGGAACTCTTCATCCCTGCTGAACTCTTCGCCGGTTCGCTCGAAGCATTCTGGGAAGGCCTCCCGGCACTCGACGCTCAGTTTGAAGCAGAGCGCCAGCGCCTTGTCAGCGAAAACAAGCGATGGCGATTTGTCGCAGAGTGGGCTGAGGGCAAGGGCAAGGTGAGTCTTTGCGAAATCCCATTGGGTCACCCCTTCTACGACCTCGAAGGTTCCAACAACATCATTCTGCTCACCACTGAGCGCTACCGCGAATACCCTATGCTCATTCAGGGCTACGGAGCCGGTGCGGCTGTGACGGCAGCAGGCGTGTTTGCTGACATCATGCGCGTGTCGAACACGTAGGATGGTGGATTGAGGTTATAAGTTAAGGTTATGAGGTTGTAAGGTTTTAAGGTTATAAGGTTGCCCTGCGGAATGAATGCCAGCATACATTTCAGCGTTTGAGTCAAACCACCTCGTCTACTCGTACCTAATAACTCGTTTACTCGTCTACTAAAAACTCGTTTACTAAAAAAACTTTTTTATGCTACAAACGCTTTCTGTCAGAGTCCTTCCATCCGTAGCGGCTCAGTCGGCAGAACTTCGTAAATACGTGGCGAAGGAACTGGGCGTAAAGCTTTCCGACGTGACGTCTGTGCGCATTCGCAAGCGCAGCATTGATGCTCGCCAGCGCACAGTGTTCGTCAACCTCACGCTCGACGTCTATCTCAACGAGCAACCGCCCGTTGTGGACTTCCTTCCCGTGGAGTATCCCGACGTGTCGAACTGCCCGTCCGTTGTCGTTGTCGGAGCAGGTCCTGGCGGACTCTTTGCTGCGCTGAGGCTCATTGAACTGGGCAGACGTCCCATCGTCGTGGAGCGCGGAAAGGACGTGCACGAGCGCCGCAAGGACATTGCCCGCATTTCGCGTGAGCACATCGTCGATAGCGAGAGCAACTACTCGTTTGGCGAGGGTGGGGCAGGAGCTTATTCCGACGGAAAACTCTTTACGCGCTCCAAGAAGCGTGGCAATGTTGATAAGGTGTTGCGCGTATTTTGCCAACACGGGGCTTCGACCGACATTCTCGTCGATGCCCACCCCCATATCGGAACCGACCGCCTGCCCCGTATCATTGAGCGCATGCGCGAGCAGATTAAAGCCAGCGGCGGCGAGGTGCACTTTGGTTGCCGCGTGGATAGCTTCGTGATGCGCGATGCCGACACCGTGGTAGGCGTGCGCACTGCCGATGGACGCGAATTTATGGGCCCCGTCATTTTGGCTACAGGCCATTCCGCACGCGATGTCTATCGCTATTTGGCGGCTTCGGGCATCGAAGTCGAGGCGAAGGGCATTGCCGTAGGTGTGCGCCTTGAGCATCCGGCACATTTGATTGACCAGTTGCAATACCACAACCGCGAAGGGCGAGGTAAGTATCTCCCTGCTGCCGAATACAGCTATGTAGCGCAGTCGGGCGGGCGTGGCGTGTACAGTTTCTGCATGTGTCCGGGTGGGGTAGTGGTTCCTGCTGCCAGCGGTGCGGAGCAATTAGTCGTAAACGGCATGAGCCCCTCAACGCGCAACACGGCGTGGAGCAATTCGGGCATGGTCGTTGAGACGCGTATTGAGGATTTGAGCGGTGAGTTGAAGCCTTTTCTCGCCGAAGCGATGGCCGACTATGCTTTCGCTGCTACGCATGCAGGGATGTTCGAAGAGGCAAATCCCTTGCGCATGATGTACTTTCAGGAAGCGCTTGAGCGTGCTTGCTGGTTGCAGGGCGGATGTCGCCAAACGGCGCCAGCGCAGCGCATGAACGACTTTGTGCGCCGCAAACTCTCTGCCGAACTCCCCTCGACGAGTTATTCGCCCGGTGTAGTCGCTTCACCGCTCCATTTCTGGATGCCCAAATTTGTGGCAACCCGACTGAGCGAAGGGTTCCAAATTTTTGGTCAGCGCAGCCGTGGTTTTCTTACCAACGAAGCCATGATGATAGCTGCCGAAACTCGTACGTCAGCTCCCTTGCGCATTCTCCGTGATGCCGAAACCCTCTGCCATGTCCGCGTAAAGGGACTTTATCCCTGTGGCGAAGGTGCCGGCTATGCCGGGGGCATAGTGAGTGCTGCGGTCGATGGCGAACGCTGTGCCGAGGCGGCAGCACGTAATTCATGATTAAGGTTTTAAGGTGAGGTTATAAGGTGAGGTTATAAGGTGAGGTTATAAGGTTATAAGGTCTTAAGGTTATGAGGCTATGCAGCATGCAAGTTCGCAGTCAACTCTAACCTTCTCGTCTACTATTTTGAGGTTATGAGGTTATGAGGTCGCTTCGCTTGTGAGGTTTTAAAGTACCAATCCGGATGGTCTCTCATTTATTCGCTTGCGCTCATCAGCTTCGCAGTCTCCTTTTTCCGCATGGCTATTTCTCCTTTCTCCTTTTTCCTTTCTCCTTTCCCCTCGCTTGTTTACTAAAAGTTGACAAAATCACTTTGTCAACTTTTTTAACATCCCTTAACGTCGCTCAAAAAGTAAAAAAGTTTAAAACTTTAACTTCTGTTAAGAAAAACTTACGTTGTTTAACGAATTTTTTCCGAAAACAGCGCGAATTTTTCCTTCTTAAAAAGAAAAACGTTTTTCTTAAAAGGAAAAATTTCCTACTTAAAAGGAAGAAAATCCTTCTTCAAAGGAAGTTTTCAGGAGAAAGGTCACAAAAAAAGGAGGGCAGCACAGCCCTCCTTTAACTTTATGCAAATATACA
>JAZQXH010000040.1:0-3586 GCA_045632745.1 Alloprevotella sp. | reverse complement strand
GCGTTTCCAACGCCGAGGGCGAGCATCGCGAATAACGCGAAAAATAGTTTTAAATGTTTCATATTGTTTTATTTTTAATTATATTTATTCTAGTGTAGGGTGTAAGGTGTAGAGTGTAAAGGCAAGGAGCCTTATCGCTTCGCTCTAAATCCTCGTTAATATATTAATCTGTGTTATTCTCCATTAGTCGGAGCAATGTTTCTTGGTCTGGCAAACTATTACGAAGGCGTTCGGGCATGTCAGTCTATGTTTGCGCTTAATCCTCAGAGTGGGGACTCTTCGAGCGCTAAATGTTATAAATTTGCACTTTTTTGATCTAAAAATACATTTTTTCCTCAAAAAACTTGCATATTTACATTTTTTGTAGTACCTTTGCAGCGAACATTCCAATTTGGAATATGGACTGGGGTGTCCCCGGTTGAAAGGATTGTCAGTTCTGGCAGTCCTTTTTTTCTTGATGAGGAATCAGTTTTATTCCAATTTGTTTTGTGTTTTCGCTGTAAATGTTATTCTTTATCGTATCATAAGCCAAATTGGGCTCGTTAGGATCTAATATATGTCGAGTAATTGGGTATGCTACCATATCTGCCACTTGCAACCCTACCACATTTGCCTTTTTAGGCAGTAACGTGAAAGACTTGGCATATTGCTTTAATCGTTCTGTTGATACCCAATAAGTTCCTTTATCCAAAAGCTGCATATAAAACGAACGCAGTTTTTCATCTTCCTTCTTTCCTCTCATTTCAACAACGGTATGCAATTCAGTGTCATCCTTATGGTTTAGACTATCTAGATAAAATACTGTACGTTCTAAAACAAATGACAATGATTGTGCGTACACGTCGTTCATCCTTCCATAGTTACGGATGTAAGGTTCCTTTAGAATAGCGCAAGCGACTATAACATAAATGCCTTCGGTTCCTAATATATTATTGATACGCTCGTAAAAATTCTTTTTAACATCCAAATCGAACAAAATCTCAAAACCTCGTTGACATTTGCGTATATCACGTGAATGTAAAATAGTATATTGATTGCCCCAGAAATCTTGTTTTAGAGTTTGTATCTGCTCTTCTAACCAAATGCGTTTGTCTTCGCGTACTATTACACCACAAAGGGTGAAGATTGGGAACTGCTCGTCAAAGTTCGCCAAATTGTGATCTCCACACTCATCTATGTACAAATAGTATTTCTGCATTTTAATTTATTTTCTTAATTTCAGTTGTCCCATATTTGCGGACAACTCACTTTTGATCCCTTGTTTTTGTTTCTATGGTTTTATATTTGTGGTCGAAGTTTCAGGCGACAAGTCGCTGGTTTCAAAGTTTCAGACCTGAGGACAGTTTCAAAGTTTCACTATCAAACCTCTACCTCGTTCAGCGGAAGTTCGTCTGGAGGAGCGGTGAAATTAATAGCACGCTTGCTGGAAATAACCGTACCGCCTAACTCATGCTCCAATTGTTCTCTCGCCACATGCGCCACATTACCTCCACGTTGAGCCACCTGCGCATTCTCAGTAAACCCCTTAGGGTTCTCACGTTGGCTAAGTTCGGTAGCAGCAGCCTCTGCCAAACCATTGAGCATCAACTCTACATTGGTCATATTATCGCGCAAGTTCTCTTTGCGTAAGCCTTTATGCTGCTTGTACTCGCGGGTTGTCATTCCACTCCATGCCTTTGAGATGATATCTGTCAGTATCGCGTAATCACTATCCTCCTTCATTCCACCACGCTTCCACTCATCTGTCAATCCCTTGCGAATCTCAATAGTCTTAATACGCTGGTTAATCCATGCCTCAGAATAACCCAAGCGACGATAATCACGAATAGCTTGTTCGATGCTTTGCTCTGGGTCCTGCAACTGCTCAAGGCGCTGACGTCCAACCTCAGCCAGCCACAACTTGAAAGGCTCGGCTTTCTTACTTGGGACAGATTGGATCAAGCGGAAGAGTTGCTCTGTGGTAGCCACGTCGGTGAGGCGCATTTTGCCATCTGGAGCAGGCATTTTCAAAGCGTTACAATTTGTAACGGTTTCATTTCCCTCGTCAATTAAACGTTTTTTTAGTACTCTCCAATATGTCTGTGGGTTTATGCTATCCGTCAGCACTTTGATAACATCCACCACAGAGAAGAAGTATTGCTGCTTCTCCTCGTCCCAAAGGTAGCGAACTTGCTGGCCTTGGAATAATTGTATTTGGTTGTTCTCAGACATGTATTTATTCTAGCGTAGGGTGTAGAGTTGAAAGTTGAATGTTGAATGTTAAAAGTTGAGAGTTGAGTGTAAAGGCGGGGGACCTTAACTATCCATTAACTATCCATTAACTATCCCTTAACAATCTACTATGTATCCCCTCAGTATCTACTCGGAGTGGTATCGGAGTTCTTAGCCGCAAGGGCACGATAACGCTTCGCTCTTCTTAGCCGCAAGGGCACGATAACGCTTCGCTTTTCTTAGCCACAAGGGCACGATAACACTTCGCTCTTCTTAGCCGCAATGGCACGATTACGCTTCGCTTTTCCTTCGGTCATCTCTCGGTCTTCTCTCGGTTGTCCTTCGGCGAGGTTCCAATCAGGTTCCAATCAGGTTCCAATGAGGTTCCAATGAGGTTCCAATGGAGACAGGGGGCATGTAAGGGGCATACTATAGGCAAAGCCGCGGTTAATTTAGCCTACCCCCAACCCCTTCCTAAAAGAAGGGGAGTGAACCCCAAGAGCCACCCCATAAAGGGTGTAAAGGCGGGGAGCCTTATCGCTTCACTCTTCCTTCGGAGTTCTTAGCCGCAAGGGCACGATATCGCTTCGCTTTTCCTTCGGTGAGGCGCATTTTGCCATCTGGAGCAAGGGGGGCAAAGTGTTACAATTTGTAACGGTTTCATTTTCCTCGTCAATTAAACGTTTTTTTTGCGATGGGAAACGCAAAAGCAAAACAGACGGTAGAACACAAAACCTTAACCAACACCTAAGGATTCAATAAATCAAATACCAATACGCACAAAAGAGCCGTCAAACAAACGACTGATTATACATATAACCAAATGATACAGAAATAGATACGCCAAAAGATGAAAATCAAAGTGGAGTGTCTTAACCGTTTTCATTTGATTTCGGTTACAAAATTACAACAATTATTGCATATATGCAAGTAAATAAGCAAAAAAAGTTGAAAGTTGAAAGTTGAGAGTTGAGAGTTGAGAGTTCTAAAGGTGTTAGCTCCTACTCGCAGCAAGCTGCTCGAGAAATCTTATAAATCTTATTTAAAAGGTTTACTTGCAAGCAAGATTATAAGGTTCTCCGAAACTGATTACCACCGCTCCTTCGTCGAAACGGGCTTGCAACAAAGAACTCGCTCTGCTCGTTGAGGTTGCCGCCGTTTCTCCTCTCCCCACTCGCTCACGAAGCTCGTGGGGCCCCGATTGGGACTCGTGCGCTGAATCTTATGGAATGCAGCGGTAAACATTCTTCTTACCAGATAGTGGCAGACGATACTTGCTTTTATTAGTTTAGATTAAGCGACTTTTTATTGCGTAGCAATGTTTAGGTGTAGCGGTAGCGTCACACCGTAAAAAGGAGCGGTGGCAATTGATTGC
>JAZQXH010000039.1:0-16761 GCA_045632745.1 Alloprevotella sp. | reverse complement strand
GATGGAAGAAAAGACCAACCGCATCATGGAAATCATGGTGTCGAGCGTCAAGCCCTTCGAACTGATGATGGGCAAGATTATCGGCATAGCCCTCGTGGGCTTCGCGCAGATTACGATTTGGGGCGTGATGCTCGCAGCGATAATCGCTGTTGTCAACATGTTTATCGGCGGCGATGCCGAAGCTGCAGCGATGGCATCGAACGGCGCAATGCAGATGGGCGCAACTCCTGTGCCCGAAGTTGAACCCAACGAAATAATGTCCGTCATCGCCTCGCTCCCCATTGCCGAACTCGCCATCATGTTTGTAGTTTACTTCATCGGCGGCTACCTGCTCTACGCTTCATTCTTTGCTGCTGTGGGTGCGAGCATCAATTCGCAGGAGGACTCTTCACAGTTCGTCATGCCCGTAGTGCTCATCATGGTCTTCAGCCTCTACGCAGCCATGGGCAGCGCTGAAAACACGGACGGACCGCTCGCCTTCTACGCTTCGCTCTTCCCCCTCACCTCGCCCATCGTTATGATGGTGCGCATTCCTTTCGGTGTGCCCCTTTGGCAGGAACTCCTGTCCGTAGCACTGCTCTTCGGAAGCGCGTTGGCAATGGTGTGGATTAGCGGTCGTATCTACAGAGTAGGCGTCCTGATGTATGGCAAGAAGCCTACCGTGAAGGACCTCATCAAATGGATTCGCCTATGATAGCCATCGTTCACCCCGACACGCTTGCAGGCTTGGGATTGGCAAGCATCCTTGAGCGCATCATGCCCATGGCAGCGCCCGGCGTGTTTACCTCAGTAAAGGAGATGGAGGAGGCTGGCACAACTGACTTCTTCCACTACTTTGTCGCCGCCGAAGTGCTGCTCAGCGAGGCTGCATTCTTCCTGGAGCGCAAGCGCAAAACGATTGTCCTCGTTCAGGGCGCAGAGAGCAACCGCATACCGCGCGATCTGCACACGCTCGACTGCCGACAGTCCGAAGAACAACTCACCCATGCGCTCATACGCTTGGCAGGAATGGCTCACGGCAAGCACCACGCCCACCCCACCGTAGCACAGACGCAGCAACCTGCCCCGACATCAAAGGCGGCAGAGCTAACACAGCGCGAAGTCGATGTGCTACGCCTCATTACGCGCGGCTACATCAACAAGGAAATTGCCGACCAACTCAATGTGAGCCTTCCCACCGTAGTGACCCACCGCAAGAACCTCACCGACAAACTCGGCACGCGCAGCGTGTCCGCACTCACCGTTTTTGCACTCACACACGGCATCATAAAAATTGAGGAAATCTAAATTATCATAATTTTAATACTAATATCAACAATGAAAAAAATTTTACTCTCAGCCATTGCATGCAGTATGCTTGCTACATCAGGCGCTATGGCACAACAACCCCCTATCATGGGTTGGAGTTCATGGAATACATACGGTTTTCAAATCAAAGATTCACTCGTTCGCACACAAGCTGACGCAATGGTAAATCTTGGCTTCTACGACAAAGGTTATAAATACATTAACATCGACGACGGTTTCTTTGGCGGACGAGATGCTGAAGGCCGACTCCTCATCCACCCCACACGTTTCCCCAACGGATTGCGCCCCTTGGTTGACTACATCCACGACTTAGGGCTGAAGGCCGGTATTTACTCTGACGCAGGCAGAAACACATGCGCCTCATTCTGGGGAAATCCCAAAGACACTATCGGCATTGGCGTGGGACTCTACGGTCATGACGCTGAAGACATGGAGCTCTATTTCGATGAACTCGATTTCGACTTTATCAAAGTGGACTACTGCGGAGCGGACGAAGGCAATAATGCTGACAGACTGGACCTCGACGAAGAAATGCGCTACAAAGAAATTGCTAAAGCTATTAACAACGTCAACAAAAAAGACATCAACTGGAACATCTGCCGTTGGGCTTTCCCCGGAACTTGGGCTACAGAAATCGCTGACTCTTGGCGCACAACGGAAGATATTTATCTCGGTTGGGAATCTATCAAGAGCATCATCTCGCAAAGCCTCTACCTCTCTGCCTACACAAGCTACGGCCGATACAACGACATGGACATGCTCGAAGTCGGCAGAGGACTCACAGAGGAAGAAGACAAAACACACTTCGGTATGTGGTGTATCATGAGTTCGCCTCTGCTCATCGGTTGCGACCTTAACGACATCAAAGGCAACGCACTGGAGTTGATGCAAAACGAAGAACTCATTGCGCTCAACCAAAACACGCTCGGCTTGCAAGCCTACGTCGTTGAAAAGGAAAGCGACTGCTACATTCTCGTGAAGGACGTTGAAGAACGCTATGGCAACAAACGTGCAGTTGCTGTTTACAATCCTACAAACAGCAGCAAAACCGTAAGTGTGGACTTCAACAAGCTCGACCTTGCAGGCGCTGTCAAGGCGCGCGACCTCTACCAGCGTGCTGACCACGGCACCTTCACCACTTCAATGTCCGTAACTGTTCCTGCCCATGGCACACGCATCTATACGCTCGAAGCCGAACAGCGCCTGGAACGCACAGTTTACGAAGCCGAAACGGCATGGTTGTCTGAATATCAGGAAATCTTCAACAACGAATCCAAGGGAACTGCTATCTATACCGAAAAAGCTGGAGCATCGGGCGGAGCACTCGTAGGATGGCTCGGCAACAGAGCCAGCAACGACCTCCAATGGCGCAACGTATATAGCAACACCGGCGGTAAGTACAAGATGACACTTTCGTTCATCACTGGCGAAAGTCGTAATCTCAAAATCAGCGTAAACAACGGCAGCCCCATCTCAACTTCTATCAACGGTAACAGCTGGAGCAACATCGCACAAAAAGAGTTTGAAATCGAACTCGCTCCCGGCAATAACATTGTGCGCCTCTACTCCGACGCAGGTTGGGCTGCAGACATCGACTGCATGACATTGGAATTAATCGAACCTTCAAGCATTGAAAATGCCCTGAACGCCGACGACATTAAGGTAGACGCAGCAAACAATAAGATTGTTGTTACTACCAACAAACCCACAGAAGTAACCATCATCGATATGTCGGGCAAACTCATCGCAGCCCCCACCGTAAAGGGCAAGTATTCAATAGAATTGCCTGCAGGTACATACCTTGTTAACAACAAAAAGATTTTGGTGAAGTAATCTTCATTAAATAGAACATCAAGAGGGAGTGTCAAAAGATAAAAATCCTGACACTCCCTCTCTTTTTTTGGCGCAAGCGGGGGGCAATTATAGACCTATAGGTCGCAAATGGGATAGTCTGAAAGGTTGCATTACCAACACAAATCTATATGCAAAGCGCCGCGTCATTAAAGAGTATCATGGACTTTGGACTGTGTAACGTGCTTTTCGAATTTCAAAAGGAACTTTGGATATGCGTCCAATGTTTCACTTCACAGAAAGGAGGATTGAGGCACACGTCTGTATAAGCTTTATAGCCTATAAAGTTTATAAGGAACTATAGAGACTAATAGCTCTTAACAAGATTGAGATAAGCGTGGATCAAGTCCTGGCGGGTGCAAGAACAATTACCACGATAAGAATAAAATTACCTGAACATGGAAGTTACTTTACAAAAACACTCTTTTTGACAAAGAAACACCAAGAAATAAGACCTCGTTTTGAAAAATACACCCATTAATCTTAATTTGGGTGGCGCATTGATGAAGTCAGGAAAACACACACAATGCATATTATAAAGCAAGTTTATGATGCGCTCTATACATTAAGCAAGTATTTCAAGTAGCAGTAACTTCATATAAGAAATCATAAGCGAATAAAGGTCGTTTATATGAATTTTGAGGTTTGGAGGTTATAAGTTAAGGTTGTGAGGTTTTAAGGTTTTAAGGCTATGAGGTTTTAAGGTTGTGAGGTCGCTTCGCTTTAAGGTTAGCAATCCGGATGGTCTCTCCTTTTTCATTTCTCATTTCTCCTTTCCCCTCGCTCGTCTACTAAATTTTGACAAAATCGCTTTGTTAAAATTTTTAACATCCCTTAACACTGTTCAAAAAGTAAAAAAGTTTAAAACTTTAACTTCTGTTAAGAAATTCTCAGGAAGTTTAACAAATTTTTTCGAAAAACAGAGGAAAATTTTCCTTCTTCAAAAGAAAAAAGTTTTTCTTCAAAGGAAAAATTTCCTACTTCAAAGGAAAAAAATCCTTCTTCAAAGGAAGTTTTCAGGAGAAAGGTCACAAAAAAAGGAGGGCAGCGATGCCCTCCTTAATCTTTATGCAAATATACATCAAAAATCGGCGAAATCCAAATCTGCATTTCGCGCTAATTTTACAAAAGTTAACAGTTTCGCACCCCCTTTTGCTATTTTAGAACTTACAAAAAGGGCGATTTTTGCAAGCCCAATTTTAGAGCCAAAAATCGTAATGCACGAAAAATATCAAAGCACGAACTCGAGTTTATTAAATTACGAATAGTGCATAGTTCGTGTTCCAAGAAAAAAAACAAATAGATATGCTGATTATTTTTTTGAACACGAACCAACGGTAGACGTTAAAGTCAATTGCTCGAATCTCATCTCTTAACTCTCCTCTCTCAACAATCTGCACTTCTCTTACGGAAGAAACTAAAGTTTACGCTGCCATAAGCACGATGTTCGAGAAAATCGGGGCGGTCGGAGAAGTCGTAATTTTTGCCGTGTTCGAGCACAAACAGCGTGTCGTCGTCCACCATAGCACTGTTCATGACGCGTTCGGGGAGTTCGCCCAACTCGGGCAGAGCGTAAGGAGGATCAGCGAAAATCAGGTCGTAGTGCTCGCTACAGCGCTCAATAAAGCGCAGTGCGTCGCCACAGAGCGGACGGGCGGCGGGAGTTTTGAGCGACTTCACACAATCCAGGATGAAACTGAAGTGCTTGCGGTCCTTCTCAACGGTTGTGACCTGAGCACATCCGCGCGAAAGGAGTTCGAGCGTGATGCTGCCCGTTCCGCCAAAGAGGTCCAGCGCCTTTGTATCTTCAAAATCTACATAAGCGCGGAGCACGTTGAAAAGATTTTCCTTGGCGAAGTCTGTAGTGGGGCGCGCCTTGAAGGTGCGGGGAACATCGAAGTGTTTACCCTTATATATACCGGTAATAATACGCATAATCTATCTTGATTTTGAGAGCAACAGCGTTACTAAGTCGTAGGCAAGCGCCTCCTCGGCAGCTATCTCGTGGTTGAACTCCTGTGTAGGCAAAACGGGGAGCACCTTGGGCACAAATTGCTGCAAGCGAGCAATCATAGGGTTGCGCACGGAAGCATGTCCGGCAATGCTCAGCGCGAGCATGTCGGGCTTTATGCCTAACTGCGAAAGGATGCTGAGCGCATAGTAGGCTACGTCGTCGGGGTTCTGAACGGAGTAGGTGTTGAGCAAGGCGAGCTTTCCGCTCTCCATGAGCATGATGGTGGCGTCCTGCTCATGGGCATAGATAAACATGGATGCGCCTGACGTGCGGCGGTACATGTGTTTCACAACCGAAGTGATGGCAGAAACGTAGCGCACCTCGCCAAAGACTTCCTCTATCATCTGACACGTAAGTTCGGGCAGCCCAAAGAGCAGCGCCATATTGGCAGCAGGTACAACGTCGTAGAAAGCACGATGCTTCACGTCGGGGCTTACACTATAGTTGTAAAACGTGTCGCAATACTCCTCCTGAAAATCGGCCAAGGGCACAGGCGTGAAATTGCCAACGACCGACACAACAACGCCCTCGGATGGCAGTGGTTGACACACAGGCTGGGTGGCTACAGCCTCGCGCAGCAGTTCGACCAATGAGGAGTTGGGATGAAGTTGCAGCGTGGCATGCTCAAAGATACGCCCATCTTCCTGGCGCGCAAAGGTGAGGGAAACTGGGGAAAGACGTAAAACTAACAAAGTCGGAGGATTTTAATTTATTGTGAAGAAGAATTGTCGGCAGGCGCAGACTTTGTATGATTGCTCAACCACCAACCATAAGGTATAAGCAAAGCCAGCACTACGCCTACGGCATTGGCATAAACATCGCCCACATCGCATCCGCGGAAGTCGGTAAGCGTGCCTTGCATCACCTCGATAGCGATGCTCATCAAGATAGGAGCCACGACGGCAAGAAGCGCTGTTCGGCGAAAGTTGATGCTGCGATGCGAAAGCAAGTATTCGGTCCACATCACTCCGCAGGTGCCTAAATACATCAGCAGGTGAATCACCTTGTCGAGCCCTAAAATCGAGGGCAACTCAACGGGAATACTACTTGGTTTGCAAAAACACAACACAAAAATCAATACGATGCAGCAGCAAGTGTAAGTGTATCTACGCATTACCAAAATTTATTGTGTTCGGGGGAATATTCAAATCCGAAGTGGTGGAGCTTGTCGCGCAACCACACTTCGTCAATATCCTCCGCCCGACACAGTTCGTCGAGCGAAGGATATTGGTCGCGCAGCTTCATGTTGATAAAGCTGAAGAGCATCATGGGGTCTGATGGTAACATATAAAATATGCTAATATTTAATATAGGTGGTCTCTACAAAAGCAGACTAACTTTCGATTTCAATACCACCCGTTCCGATATGCTGACCATCAATGAAGATGTAGGCTGTATAAGTACCGGGTTCGAGATATTCAACCACGGGAACATATACCTTTATACGCTGATTGGTACCATCGTATTCCACCACCTTCGATGCAGAGCATTCCAGTGTTTTGTTCTCATACTTGAAGCGCTCAGAAGGATTGACAACAGCACCACTCGGCTTCAACAGACGTACAAAAACGGTGCGAACTCCGGTAGCAGCCGTGACATTACGCTCGATAGAAAAATCGACTGAGAAGGTCTTAATATCCTTGCAGCGCTTGGCAAACTTACCCGTCTTCTTCAACGGAACAATGACCACGTCGGTAGCATTGAGCTGGGCAGCAATCTCAACCTTTTCTTGAAGAGCAGCACGCTGATTGCTGATTTCGGTATTTTGCTGACGCGTACGTGCAGCTTCAGCCAACGCTTCGTCGCGCTCTACGGCCAACGCTACATTAAGACGCTGCAACGAATCGACCTGGCGGATATAATCACGAAGCACGGCACGAACCGTTTCGAGTTCCTTCTTGAGACGAAGAATCTCAGCCGAACTGGTTGACTTTACATTCTTCAACTCACGCAGCAACTCCTCTGCACGCTTCTGCTCCTTGTCGAGCAATGCTGCGAGAGAGTCGTTCTTGATGCTCTTCTTGAGTTCGGCATACTGAAGCGCAAACTCAGCATATTGATTCTCCATCTCGCGTTTGTCGAGTTCGGCAAGTTGGCGGAGTTCTTCAAGTTCGCGCTCCTTTTCTTTTAATTTTTCTGAGTCGCCACATGCTGAAAACATACTTCCGGCAAGTGCGCAAGCGATAAAAGCAATTACAAAACCTAAGGTTAGACTTCTCATAGACAACTGATAATTTAAGGAAGATGCCATGCAGGAGCAGGTTCCACGCACCGCAAACTTCTATGATTCTATAAGTAAAAAATTGGACGGTAGCTCCATCTGCATCGCAAACGCCACCGTCCATATTAATTAAACATGCGTTGTGTAGCTATTATTCAATGACAGTGACCCAACCGTGCGTATCGGGTTCAATACCATACTGAATGTTGCGCAACTTCGTGTAGAGTTGCTGGCTGATAGGTCCGGGTTTGCCATCCTTGGAGATGACATAGCTCTGCTTCATATCGAGATCGTCGATGCGTCCGATAGGGCTGATTACGGCAGCTGTGCCACATGCGCCGGCTTCTTCAAACTCTGCCAACTCTTCGACAGGAATCTGACGGCATTCAACGTTCAAGCCCAAATCCTTAGCCAACTGCTGAAGGCTCTTGTTGGTGATAGAGGGAAGGATAGAGCTTGACTTGGGAGTTACGTATGTGTTGTTCTTGATACCGAAGAAGTTTGCTGCACCACATTCGTCGATGTACTTCTTTTCCTTCGCGTCGAGATAGAATTCGCAAGAATAGCCGAGGTCGTGAGCCAACTTGTTTGCACGGAGGCTGGCAGCATAGTTACCGCCCACCTTGAACGTACCGGTGCCGAAAGGCGCAGCGCGGTCGTACTCGCGCACCACAACATAGTTCGTTGTGTTAAATCCACCCTTGAAGTAAGGACCTACGGGCGTAACGAATATCAAAAACATATACTCGTCGGCAGGACGAACGCCCACCTGTGCACCCGTACCAATCAACAACGGACGGAGATAGAGCGCTGCGCCACTTTCGTAAGGAGGCACGAAGCGTGCATTGAGCTTCACCACCTTCTTCACCATCTCAGCGAAGAGTTCTGTAGGAAGTTCGGGCATCAAAATACCACGGCATGTGCTCTGCAGGCGAGCCGCATTTTCCTCAAGGCGGAACACACGCACCTTGCCATCAGGGCATCCGAAAGCCTTAAGACCCTCGAAGGCTTCCTGTCCATAGTGGAGCGCAGTGGCTGCCATGTGGATATTAATCGTTTCGGAACTGCTGACTTCAATTTCGCCCCACTTACCATTGCGGTAGTAGCAACGCACATTATAGTCTGTAGGCATGTACCCAAAAGAAAGGTTTGACCAGTCGATTTCTTTGTTCATAGTTTTTAGTTATTGCGTTAATGTTAAAAATAAATGCTGCGTTTTCTCTAAAACATACGGCAAAATTACACATTTAAATAATAGAGACTAATTTTCTGCAATTAAAATTGATTAAAATCTTCAACTTTCTGCCAAGATGCTACTAAGATACAGTCCTATTTCATAAAAAATAAAAGATTCGCTGCACATACATAACTAACATGCTGAACGAAGTTTACACAGACCAAACTCAATAATATATATCGGCACACCACAAATATCCATAATTATCACGAAACTTTTTTAAATAAATTTCTTCAAGTTTTATCGCCAATCGTAAAAAAATAAGTAACTTTGCCAACGGACTAAGTATAAACGCACTGTAAACGCACGTTACGCGCGCCACTCCGTCCTACCTAACAAGTTAATAATCAATAAACTTACATTTATAAACTTTAATTAATTTAATTTTTTAAACAATGGCAACAACAAATGCTACTGCACCCAAGGGTGCTACAAAGAAGTCTCAGGGCTTCAAGGGCGTAAAGGCAGGTTGGATCGTTATCCTTATTTGCTTTATCATCGCTGAATGTCTCTATGTGTTCGGAGCTGGTTACAAGACTAACTTCCTTGGTAACGAAGCTTTCACTGGTCTTCCCTTCCACTTCTTCCAGGATGCTGACTTTGAACCAGATGGTATCGTAGGTACAGTTTACAAGGGTGGTTTCATCGTGCCTCTTATCTGGGGTCAGTTCATCACTGTTATTGCTCTCGCTATCGAACGTTTCCTCGCTATCCGCACTGCTAACGGTAAGGGTTCTGTAGGTCGTTTCGTTGGTAACATCAAGAAGGCTCTCATGGCTGGCAACATCGCTGAAGCTGAAGCTCTTTGCGACAAGCAGCAGGGTTCAGTTGCAAACGTAGTTCGCTCTACTCTCGCAACTTACCGTCAGGTAGAAAAGGACGACACACTCTCTAAGGAACAGAAGGTGCTCGCTATCCAGAAGGAACTCGAAGAAGCTACAGCTCTCGAAATGCCTATGATGCAGGAAAACCTTCCTATCATCGGTACTATCGTAACTCTCGGTACACTTACAGGTCTTCTCGGTACCGTAATGGGTATGATCAAGTCGTTCTCGGCTATGGCTGGTGAAGGTGGTGCTGACTCTTCTGCACTTTCTGTAGGTATCTCTGAAGCGCTCGTAAATACTGCATCAGGTATCGCAACAGGTGCTGCTGCCGTTATCGCTTACAACTTCTACACTAACAAGATCGACCGCCTTACTTTCTGCATCGACGAAGTAGGTTTCTCTATCGTTCAGACATTTAACGCAACTCACTAATACATAAATTAGGTAACAAATAAAATGGGACGTTTTAAAGTAAAAAAACAAGACACATTCATCGACATGACGCCGATGAGTGACGTCATGGTCCTGCTGCTTACCTTCTTTATGCTTACTGCGACGTTCGTTAAGGACGAACCTGTAAAAGTAAACACTCCTGGTTCTGTTTCAGAAATCAAGATTCCCGAAAACAACCTTCTCACCATCTTCGTAGAAAAGAGTGGCAAGATTTTCATGTGTATGGACAATCCCAACACTCAGCGCGCATTGGCTGAGCAGATGATTTCGGAAGGTCACCTCAAGCTCTCAAGCGAACAGCTCGAATCATTCTCAATGCTCTCAACGTTCGGTACACCCTGCAACGTTTTGGCAAGCTGGATGAACCTCGACAACCACGCTCGCAACGAGTACTTGTTGAAGAATCCTGAAGCGGGCATTCCTGTGCCCGACGTAATGCCCGATGGTACTATCATTGGCGCACAACGTAACGAACTTAAGTTGTGGGTTAAAGCAGCTCGCGCAGCAAATGGGAAAAACATGGGTATCGCTATCAAGGCGGACAAGACTACTCCCTATTCAGCAATTAAAAAAGTTATGGACTCCTTACGTGATGTCGATGAGAACCGTTACAACTTGATTACGGCTCTCAAAGGCGTTGAGGAATAATTTATAGAATGTTATGGCAAGTTTAGATATGGGCGGCGGAGGCGGCAACAGCAAGCAAAAGAAAATGAACGCTCGCGTCGACTTTACGCCGATGGTTGACATGATCATGTTGCTCGTGACATTCTTCATGCTCTGTACAACCCTTATTAAGCCTCAGACGATGCAAATCACCATGCCTTCGGACAAGGATGATATCAAGCAGGAAAATAAGAGCCAGGTTGCTTCAGACAAGGCTATCACGATTATCCTTGACAAGGACGACAAGATTTACTACTTTGAAGGCAAACCCTCAGAAGCTACTACTTATGAGACAGTATATGGCAAGAACGGCATCCGCGCCGTACTTATGTCAAAGAATGCTGAAGCTCAAGCACGAGTAAAGGCGCTCGACAAGGAGTTTGCAGGTCGTTGGACATCAAATGTTCAGCAGGACCAGAAGAACCGTGAGGAATATAAGAAACGTTTGTCTGAAATTAAGAACTCTGATATTACGCCCTCGGCTATTATCAAGGCTACAGACGACGCTACTTATCTCAACCTCATCAACGCACTCGACGAAATGCAGATTTGCTGTATTGGTAAGTACGTGATTGACAAAATTAACGAACAGGACTTGGAAATGATCCAAAACGCTGTTCCTTACGAAAAGTAATAACATAAGCAAAGTTTAAAAAGCATGTCTAATATTGATTTAGCTTCCAAAGAATGGTGTGACCTCGTCTTTGAAGGTCGTAACCAAGGATACGGCGCTTATGCTATGCGTGCGAAGGCTTCAAAGCGTCGCCTCGTATCCGTAATCTACGTACTTCTCGGTATTGTCGCACTCGCAGTTATTATTGGTATCAAGACAGCAGTTACAGCTGCTATCGAAGCCAACCGCGACATGACAGCCGAAATGGAAACTTCTTTCGCTGAACTTAAGAAGGAAGAACCCAAGAAGGAAGAACCCAAGCAGGAAATCAAGCAGGAATACGAAAAGCCCGTTGTTCAGAAGGTAGCTGTTAAGGCGTCAATCGCCTTTACTGTGCCCGATATCGTGGATGAAGTTGACGAAACCAAGGCTCTTAAGAGCCAGCAGGAAGTAACTCGTTCAAACATCGCCATTGCTTCTCAGGACTACGTTGGTGATACTGAAGACGGTATCAACATCGACGACTTGAAGGACAATCAGATGGCAGGTGGTGACGAAGTTCCCCCCGCAGAAGACGAAATCCTCGAAAACATCGTAGAACAGAAGGCGCAGTTCCCCGGTGGTGAAAATGCACTCTTGAAGTTCGTTGCAGACAACCTCAAGTATCCCAGCATCGCACTCGAACAGGAACTCCAGGGTATCGTAATCGTACGCTTCGTGGTAGAAAAGGATGGTTCTGTTGGCGAAGTAACAGTTCGCAAGAGCCTTTCTGAAGAATGCGACGCTGCAGCCGTTAAGGTTGTTAAGCAGTTGCCCAAGTTCATCCCCGCGAAGTCTCAGGGTAACCCCGTACGTGTATGGTACACACTTCCTATCCGTTTCCGCATTGCATAATCGAAAAATTGCATAGGATATTTTTCCTTGCAAAGACGATAATTTAATTAAGTTGGCACACTACATGATTGCAGTGTGCCAACTTTTTTGTATTTTTGCTGCAGTATAAACAACCAACATCGCAAACATCATGAGAAAAGGAAATTTCACAAAATTCATAACAACAGTAATTGCTGTTATCTTTGGATGTATCATCACCGGTTGCGAAAATAAAAAGCCGGGCGAATGGATGAACGAAAACCTCGTGAAGGTCGCAATCGACGAAACCTTCAGCACTATTATGACTGAAGAAGTTGAACAATTCGGATTGCTCCACCCCGAAGCCAACATGCAACCCTACTACGTAACTGAAGATTCCGCCATCCACATGCTCATCGACGACAGCGTAAGATGCTGCATTGCTACGCGCAAACTCACCGACTTCGAACGCGAAATCATCAAGCGCAAAACGGGCAATGCCCTCCATAGCCTCATTGCTTACGACGGTATCGCATTGGTTACGAACAAACAAAACCCCGACTCACTCATCACCATCGATGAACTCAAAAAAATTGTTAGCGGAGAAATCACTCATTGGAATCAGCTCGAACGCGGCACGCAAAAGGGCGAAATCAAAGTCGTATTCGATAATTCGCGCTCAAGCACCGTACGCTACATGACCGACTCACTATGTTTTAGCAAAAAACTTAGTGGCAACCTCTATGCTCAAGGTTCAAACGAAGCAGCCATTGAAGCGGCTCGCAACAATCCCAACGTCATTGCCATTGTTGGTGCCGACTGGTTGCGCAACGACAGCGTACTCTCTACCTTCCGCAATCTTGATGTGCAAGTAATGATGGTGAGCCGCAAGAGCGGTAAGGAAGCCGACTACTTCCGCCCCTATCAATACTATATTGCCACAGGCGACTATCCCCTCACACGTTCTGTTTACGCCATTACTACTGACCCTCGCCGCCGTTCATCAGTCAAGAGTTTCTACTTTTTCCTCAAAGACACGAAGGGACAAACCATCATTTGCAATGGTTCGCAACTTCTGCCCAGCGCACAAGTACAAGTAAAGGACGTTAGCGTGCAAAACTAACTACTCTACCTTTCAAAATAAGTTGATAATACAATAATTAACTTTTTGCAAGCAACATTTAAGCATAAGTTTTTTATAGTCTGCATAAGTTTTCGTAATTTTGCACTCGATTTAGAAAAACTGTGCGAACACACTATCTGATAATAACAAAATCTATAATAATAATGAAGAAATTCTATTCTATTTTCGCTGCGGCACTTATGGCTTTCGCAAGTGCTATGCCTGTTTCAGCTCAGGTAGCTGAAGCCAACGAAGATTTGGAAGGTGAAGTTGCTGCCAACTTCAAAGGTTTGAACTATGATGTTCCTGCGCTCGATGCAGAACTTCAAGCTAAGTGCGACGAGTTGATGGGCATGATGCTCACCGACCCCGGCAAGGCTAACAAGGAATTCATGAAGATTATTCGCAAGAACCGCACTAAGGCAGACGTTCTTGTTTCTATGGGTCACTACTTTGTGATGAACAGCAAGCCTGGTCTCAGCTACTTCCCCTTCGCTAACCAGTGCCAGCGCCAGGCTTACGAAATCGCACCTACTGACATCAGCGTCCTCATGTTCTGCGCAGAAACAGCCATGTTGAGCCGCAACTATGGTGTTGCAGGTACAAAGTTCGACGAAATCCTCACGCTCGACTCTACAAACATCGAAGCTTACAAGCAGTCAGCACGCGTGTATAAGTCTATCAACCCCTACTCTGCAATCGAAAAGCTCAAGAAGCTCAAGCAGTTCGACGCTACATACTACCTTGCAGACAAGGAATTGGGCGACATCTACTACACTCAGAACGAATTTAAGAACGCAGTTGAAGCTTACAAGGCTTACTACAAGGCTGTTCCTAAGACTGCTGAAGACCTCGAAATCCGCGCATGTATCCGCTACTGTCTTTCGCTCTTCGCTGTCCAGAACTACCTCGACTGCCAGGACGTAGCTAATGCTGCACTCGCATTCGCTGCCGACAACAAGGCACTCAAGGGTTACAAGTTCTTCTGCGAAGTTGAAAACTACGAACTCGACAAGGCTGCAGAATCTATCAAGTACATCAGCGAAAAGCAATATGCCGACAGCATGTACACTTACCTTGACTACCTCTACGCTGCTAAGTACGAAACAGAAAAGGACAACAAGGACGCAGCTATCGACTACTACATCAAGGCAGTAGCTATCGACTCTACTAAGGCTCCCGGTTTCAAGAACTTGGCAGAATTGCTCCGTAAGTCACGCCGTGCTGAAGAAGCTATCCCCTACTACAAGAAGTACCTCGAACTCGTTGGTAAAAAGAAGACACTCGGTGACGAACTCGAATTGGGTAGGCTCTACCAGGCAGCCAGCAACAAGGACAGCATTGCAGAAGATGCTAAGATGGCATTCAAGCAGGATGCTGACAAGATTTACGAAGGTATCATCGCTGAAATGAACGACCCCGAAAACGCAGGCAACTACAAGCCCGATGTGTTCTACATTCCTTACTTATACCGCGCACAATTGTGGATCACCAACCCCCAGGCGCCCGAAGAACTTCCCCGCGAATACTACACTAAGGCATTCGAACTCATCGGCGACAACATGGAACTCAAGAACCAAAAGATTCAGTGTGCTCAGTATCTCATGCTCTACCACTTGAAGTACTGCCAGTTCAAGGAAGCTGAAGGCATTACTTTCACTGACGAAGAAAGGAAGGCGCACGACGAAGAATGTAAGAAGTACTGCGAAGAAATCCTCATGCTCAACCCCGAACATAAGGTAGCTCTTCAGGTTATCGAACTCCTCTAATAACATCTTACGGAGTTGTAACCCAACTTTACTATATACAGAAAATAATGAGCAGGAATTGCGATGCTACTTTGCACAAAGCAATTCCTGCTCATTTGTTTTATACCACGTAAAACATTTTTCCTATTTTTGCAAAACAAATAGTACCTCGCAAAATTCTTAATTTCAAATATTCACTATATATACTTTTACCTAAATCCAACTCACCACCAGAGACGCGATGCAGCCTTTTCGTATAAAAATATACAGCATTCTATTCCTGTTTCTTGCAAACGTACTCATCGGCACTGCGCAGGAAACAGAATTTGAAAGGCTTAAGCAAACGCTTTCTCTCCAATCCCTTCCTCTTATCAACATCACCGTTGACCTTACCCTCGTAAATACAAAATCCCACATCCCTGCCCATATCGAAATATGCGATTACTACAAACGCACGAACCCTGACTCTATCTCTACTACCTACAACTGCGAAATAAAATACCGCGGAGCTTCGGCTACCCGCTACAACAAAAAATCCTTTGCCGTAAAACTCACCACGCAAGCCGGACAGGACCTCAACGCTAATCTCTTTGGTATCAGAAAAGACAACAGCTGGATTCTCGACGCCATGGCTATCGACCGCCTGCGCATGCGAAACCGCGTATGCTTCGACATTTGGAATGCCATGAGCAAAGTTCCCTATAACACCCCTTATGACAGACGCAACGGAACAACCGGATTCTTCGTCGAAGTCTTCATCAACGGCAATTACCACGGACTCTATTGCCTCACCGACAAAATTGACCGCAAACTCCTTGCACTCAATAAATACTCCACCAACTCAAAAGGCGAAACGACCATAAGAGGCGTTCTCTACAAAGGCATTTCATGGGGCAGCGCTACCTACCTGACGGGCTACACCGAGGCTGCCACCGACACCCGAAACTGGAACACCTGGGAACTTCAATATCCCGAAGACCTGCCCTCCTACGAAACGTGGCATCCGCTCATCGAACTCCTCGACTTCTGCACAAAGGAAAAAACCAGTATTTTCAGAAGTCAATATACCTACCATTTCTATACGGAAAACCTCATAGAGTATGCCGTGTTCACTATGGCACTCAACGTTGACGACAACGCATACAAAAATACGTTCCTCTCCAACGTTGACATACAAAAACAAACAACATTCCTGATTACCCCATGGGACATGGACATGAGTCTGGGCGGAAACTGGAATGGCAACTACAACGAAAAAACAGCCTCTATCTATCGATACGACAAAATCGGACCGTTCAACAAACTGCTGCCCAACAACGTTGACCATCTTCGCAACCGCATGGCTGACTATTGGAACGACAATAAGCACAACTTCCTGAGCACGGACAACGTCGCACAGCGCATCATCGAATATGCCGAACTCTTTACGCTTTCGGGAGCATGGGAAAGAGAAGTCGCAAAATGGAACAACAATCCCGTTCCGCTAAAGACGGATTTGTTCGAAGAGGTGGATTATGTCGTCAATTGGTACAAACAAAATTACGCAGCTGTCGATGCACAATTTATGCCGCTGTCAACTCCCATCCCCACAACTACAGTTTCTCCCACCACCCCCACTATCTATACCCTCGACGGAAAAACCCTCACTACTCCTATCAACCGTCTCCAAAAAGGCATTTACATTATCAACGGAACAAAAGTTATATTTTAACGTGAGTTCGATGTAAGAAAACCTCTAAAAAATTTGCTGGAGTGAAATATTTTCGTTAATTTTATGTCTGATAATCAAGTAGTTAAATAAAAAATATTCACTCCTATGACTGATGTAAATTTAGTTGAAATCTTCTG
>JAZQXH010000038.1:0-17493 GCA_045632745.1 Alloprevotella sp. | reverse complement strand
AATTTCCTACTTAAAAGGAAGAAAATCCTTCTTCAAAGGAAGTTTTCAGGAGAAAGGTCACAAAAAAAGGAGGGCAGCACAGCCCTCCTTTAACTTTATGCAAATATACATCATTTTTCGGCGATCTCCAAATCTGCATTTCGCGCCATTTTTACAAAAGTTAACAGTTTCGCACCTTCTTTTGTTATTTCGGAACTTACAAAAAGTGCGATTTTTACAAGCCCAATTTTAGGAGCAAAGATCGAAATGCACGAAAAATATCAAAGCAAGATTTCGTATTTATTAAATTACGAATAGTTCATATTTCGTGTTCCATGAAAATAAACAAATAGATATGTTTGTTATTTTTTTAAACACTAATAACTCGAATCTCTCGAATGCCGTGCGGAGAAATTTGTTAATTGTATATGAACAAGGGGATAAAATCGATTTTTAAGAGTTTGATACCCCCCCCGCATGGATTCGTGTCATTCGAGTTATTAGTGTTCCAAGAAAAAAACAAATAGATGTTCTGATTATTTTTTGAACACGAACCAAGGGTCGACGTTAAAGTCAATCGCTCGAACCTCATCTCACATCTCTCACCCCATCAACTCAATTAAAAAATCTTCTTTACGATGCGGATGTTGAGGACGGGCATCACATCGAGTTTTTCGATTGCGTCAACATATCTGCCCACCTTGCCGCCAACATTGCGAACATCGTTGACGAGGTCTGTACCATCATGAGTAACGAGACTGGGCGTACCTCCCCAGAACATGGCACCACAATCGAAGGCAATGCGATAAGAAGGGTTGCGCTTCAGGAGTGCACCTTCGTAACCAAAACCTAAGTAGGGCTTCCAACGGTTCACCTTGACAGCCGCACGCACCATGCTGTTGGCATCGGGCGTCATGATATAGGGATCGCCAGCCTTGTGCAACATATTGCCCTGCGCATCGTAAACATCGCGTACGTAGTCGCCCATGCGGATACCCATACGTCCCATTTCGATGAACTTGTCCTCGATTTCGGGACTGAGGTAGATGTCGTCGCCTATGACGGGAAGTCCCTGCATAATCTTGTCGTACATATTATTGTAAATGCCGACTGCGAGGAGCGAAGACATATCCTCTATCGAGTTGCAGGCTGTAGCAATCGTTGAAACACCATAGTACAAACCGGCAGATATGCGCCAGTTCTTGTTCTTGAAAGGATAAAGGTCAACGATCAAGCTGAAGTTGTTGAAATCGGGCGTACCGACCATGTCAACATTCGTATCGACACTGTAGCCTGTGAAATCCTCCATCTTGTCAGCCATGTTTTCAAAACGCGTTGCTACCCAATTGCCGTTTTCGTCGAAACGACCACCTTCGATGCCGAAGTTCATTTTGGGTTCGAACTCGGGCATTGCGTGGAAACCTGCGCGAAGCTGAACGATGGGCGTGATTTTCGACGCAAGTTCGATGCCCACACCTGTTGTACCGGCACTTACTGAGAAGTCGAGGTTATTGAAAGCCTTGAATGACGAAGTTGTCTGCGCAACGCCTGAAAGCGACATACAAGCAAGTGCGAGAGAGAGGATGATTTTTTTCATTCTTTACAAAATTCTGTTTTTAATAATGGCACACCATTACTGCTATTAAAAATTCGGGTGCAAAATTACGACTTTTCAGACATATATAAATAAGAATCCCTTTGAATTAACATAATAATGCCGATTCAAAGGGATGATATTGGGGGGCAGAGATATCAAAACGCGAACTATTTCTTGCGCTTTGCCTTTAAAGAAACAATGGGTATCAACATTTCCTCCATGGATATGCCGCCGTGCTGGAAGGTGTCCTTGTAGTACTGCACATAATAGTTGTAGTTGTTAGGATAGGCAAAGAAGTCGCCACCCGTTGCGAAGATGTAGGTGGTTGAAAGATTGGGCACAGGGAGTCCGAGTCGCTTGGGGTCCTTTACCTCGAACACCTCCTTGGGGTTGTAACTCAGGTTCTTGCCCAACTTGTAGCGCAGATTGGTGTTGACATTTTTGTCGCCAACGACTTTGATGGGTTCGGTGGCGCGGATGGAGCCGTGGTCCGTGGTGATAATAATATCGTAGTCAAGGGAAGCGAGCCATTTGAACAACTCCTTTATCTTGGAATGGCGGAACCACGAAAGCGTGATGCTGCGATACGCAGCCTCGGTCGAGGCAAGTTCGCGCACCATGCGCGACTCGGTGCGAGCATGGCTCAGGATGTCGATAAAGTTCACTACCAACACGTGGAAAGGCAAGAGCGGCATGCTGCGCGATTGCGAAAGGAACTTTTCGGCAGCTACGGAGTCGTTCAACTTATTATAGGAGAAACCCTCCTTGCGGCGGAAGCGCTCAAGATGGCAGCGTATGAGGTCTTCCTCGTTGAGGTTCTTGCCCTCGTCCTCCTCCTCATCGACCCACAGATGGGGATACATTTCGCGAATCTGGGCAGGCATCAGTCCGGCAAAGATGGCATTGCGCGCATACTGCGTGGCGGTAGGAAGGATGCTGTAGTAGAGGTCTTCCTCTATGTCGAAGTCCTCCGCCAGTTCGGTACTGAGAATGCGCCATTGGTCGTAGCGCAGATTGTCGAGCACGAGGAGCATCACCTTTCGGCCGTCGCGCAAACGGGGAAACACCATGTTGCGGAAAAGGTCGGGCGACATGAGCGGACGCACCTCGGGGTCGGCAATCCAGCGCTCGTAGTTGCGCTTGACGAACTTGGCAAAACTCTGATTTGCCTCCTCGCGCTGCATGCGCAGCATGTCGTGCATGACGGCGTCGCCATTGGTGAGTTCGAGTTCCCAGTGCGTGAGTTTACGATAGAGGTCTTTCCACTCATCGGTGGAGAGGTTGTCGCTAAGTTGCATGCCGATGCGCGCAAACTCCTGGCGGTAGGAAGCCTGCGTGGCCTCCTGCACGATTTCGCGCTGGTGGATATTCTTTTTGAGCGTGAGCAAAATCTGGTTGGGATTCACCGGTTTGATAAGATAGTCGGCAATCTTTGCGCCAATCGCCTGGTCCATGATGTCCTCCGTTTCGCTCTTCGTGACCATCACTACGGGCACATGGGGCAGTTGTTCCTTGATGCGTGCCAGCGTTTCGAGCCCGCTGAGTCCGGGCATGTTCTCATCGAGCAGAATGAGGTCGAAGCTACGCTCGGCGCAGAGGTCGAGGGCATCGGTGCCGTTAGAGCAACAGCTGACCTCGTAACCTTTGTTCTGTAAAAATAATATATGGGCTTTGAGCAAATCAATTTCGTCGTCAACCCAGAGAAGTCGTCCTTGCATAAAGTGTCTGTATAAATCTTGGGCAAATGTACTGATTTTCTGCGAAACGATGGCGACGCACCATGCTTTATTATCGTTAAACTTTCTGAAAAAAAGTTACTGCGCTCAACGAAGGACAACTTCAAAAAAATGTCGCAACCCCCGGACTGCATTGTCCACGGCGTTGCGACATTTTCATATTACGCTGATAATAATAGCAAATAAATCGGCGTTTGATGCTACCCTACGCTGCCTTCGAGCGACACGCTGAGCAACTTCTGCGCCTCAACGGCAAACTCCATGGGCAACTTGTTGATGACTTCGCGTGCATAACCATTGACTATGAGGTCAACGGCAGCTTCAACGGGAATTCCGCGCTGCTGGCAGTAGAAAAGCTGGTCCTCGGAAATCTTGGAGGTCGTTGCTTCGTGCTCAACGATGGCATTGTTGTTGTGCACATCGATGTAGGGGAAGGTATGTGCGCCACTGGTGCTGCTGAGCAAAAGGGAGTCGCACGAAGAATAGTTGCGCGCACCCTCTGCCTTGCTGCCCACTCTGACGAGTCCGCGGTAGGAATTCTGGCTCTTACCGGCAGAGATACCTTTCGAGATGATGCGCGAGCGCGTGTTCTTTCCGATATGAATCATCTTTGTGCCCGTATCGGCTTCCTGGAAGTTGTTGGTCACCGCCACGCTATAGAACTCGGCTTGCGAGCCGTCTCCCGTAAGGATGCACGAGGGATATTTCCATGTGATGGCAGAACCCGTTTCGACCTGCGTCCACGAAAGTTTGGCATTTTCGCCGCGCAGGTGTCCGCGCTTTGTCACAAGGTTGTAAACACCGCCCTTGCCTTCGGCATCGCCGGGATACCAGTTTTGGACGGTGGAATATTTCACCTCGGCGTCCTTCTCCACAACGATCTCTACGATGGCAGCATGAAGTTGGTTTTCATCGCGCTGTGGAGCGGTGCAACCTTCGAGGTAAGACACGTAGCCGCCTTCGTCGCACACGATGAGCGTGCGCTCGAACTGCCCGGTGTTGATGGCATTGATGCGGAAGTAAGTAGAAAGTTCCATCGGACAGCGCACCCCTTTCGGGATATACACAAAGGAGCCGTCGGAGAAGACTGCCGTGTTGAGCGCTGCGAAATAGTTGTCGCGATAGGGAACTACGGAGCCTAAGTACTTGCGTACAAGTTCAGGATTTTCGCGCACAGCCTCGCTGATAGAGCAGAAAATGATGCCTTTTTCCTGCAGTTTCTCCTTGAAAGTAGTCTTCACCGACACGGAGTCCATCACAGCATCGACAGCCACTCCGGCAAGCATCATGCGCTCTTCAAGGGGAATGCCGAGTTTGTCAAAGGTCTTCATCAACTCGGGGTCGATTTCCTTGTTACCGGCGTCCTTCTGCTTCTTCGTAGGGTCGGCGTAGTAGGAAATGGCCTGGTAGTCGATTTGCGGAAGATTGACGTGCGCCCAGTCGGGTTGCTCAAGCGTGAGCCAATAGCGATAGGCCTTCAAACGATGCTCGAGCAACCAATCGGGTTCGCCTTTCTTGGAAGAAATGAGGCGAATCACGTCTTCGTTAAGACCCTTATCTATGATTTCAGTTTCGACGTCGGTGGTGAAGCCATACTCGTACTTCTTATCTGCCACCTCGCTGACAAACTGATTTTGCTTACGTTTATCGTTCACAATATAAATAGTCTTTAGGATAAAGTCGAAAATAAATTATCAATCAACGATATTGGGGATAAACTCAACGGTTTTGTCCTTAATATCAACAGCAGCATCCGCTACTTGGTCAACAGCCGAAGCCGTGATCCACATCACTTTTTCGGACAGCAAAGAACCCTTGGTGCGCTCTTTGTTCAATATTCCGAGATGTGCCATCACATTGAGCACACAACTCAGGAGTACCACAAATTTGGCTACGCTCACCAGTCCGCCCAACAGGCGATTCATGAAACTGAGCGACGACTGCTCAATGGCTTTGGTCAGCAAGTTGGCTATGAACCCGAAAACGATGGGCACAATAATCCAGAGCAATAAGAAGGCAATGATGCTCGTAAACATATTGACTTCAGAACCATCTACTTTAAGGTACTGACCAAATTGCTCATAGCACGTTATCGCCACCAACAAACCGAGCATAAAACCGACTGCAGATGCTATTTCCTTAATAAACCCATTGAGGCATCCTCGCACCAAAGCGTAGAGTACGACCACCCCTATAAAAATATCAAGATACATAACATTATGTTGTTTAAGTAACCTCCATCAACCAAAATGCGCTGATTATACCCTATATACAATATATATATAGGTATATAATGGAGTAAAAAAGAGGGCGACTCTTCAAGGCGATATAGCCCGCAAAGAATCACCCTCTCATTGTTATTTCAATTTTTGCTTTACTTCAATTTCCTGGAATGTTTCGATAATATCGCCTTCCTTGATGTCGTTGCAACCCTGGAGGCTGATACCACATTCGAAGTTTGTCGTAACTTCCTTCACATCGTCCTTGAAGCGCTTAAGCGCAGCAATGTTTCCGGTAAAGATAACGATACCATCGCGGATAAGGCGTGCCTTGTCGGAACGCTTCACCTTTCCGTCCATTACGTATGCACCGGCAATGAAGCCTACCTTTGAGATGTGGAATACCTGACGCACTTCGACTGTTGCTGTCATTTCTTCCTTCACAATAGGTTCGAGCATACCTTCCATTGCTTCCTTGGCTTCTTCGATAGCGTCGTAGATGATAGAGTACTGACGGATGTCAACACCTTCGCGCTCAGCCAACTTGCGCGCACCCTGACTGGGGCGCACCTGGAAACCTACGATGACAGCCTGAGATGCTGCAGCGAGGGTAACGTCGTTTTCGGTGATCTGACCAACGCCCTTGTGGATAACGTTAACGGCAATGGTTTCGGTAGAAAGCTTGATGAACGAGTCTGAGAGTGCTTCAACCGAACCGTCCACGTCGCCCTTAACCACAATGTTGAGTTCCTTGTACGTACCGAGTGCGATACGACGGCCGATTTCGTCGAGCGTAAGAATCTTCTGCGTACGGAGATTCTGTTCGCGCTGGAGCTGCTCACGCTTGTTGGCGATTTCGCGCGCTTCCTGTTCTGACTCCATCACATGGAACTGGTCGCCCGCCTGAGGAGCACCATTGAAACCGAGCAATGTTGCGGCACACGCAGGACCTACTTCCTTAATGCGGTGGTTACGTTCGTCGAAGAGCGCCTTCACCTTACCGAAGTTTGTACCGGCGAGCACTACGTCGCCCTGCTTGAGCGTACCGTTGCTTACGAGTACCGTTGCAACATAACCGCGTCCCTTGTCCAAAGACGATTCGATGATTGTACCGTTCGCCTTGCGGTTGGGGTTCGCCTTGAGTTCGAGCATTTCGGCTTCGAGGAGCACCTTTTCAAGGAGTTCGTCAACACCAAGTCCCTTCTTTGCAGAAATATCCTGGCTTTGATACTTACCGCCCCATTCTTCAACGAGGAAGTTCATCTGTGCGAGGCCTTCCTTAATCTTATCGGGGTTTGCCGCAGGCTTATCTATCTTGTTGATTGCAAAGACGATGGGCACACCAGCTGCTACAGCGTGGTTGATGGCTTCCTTTGTCTGAGGCATGATGTCGTCGTCGGCTGCAATGATGATAATCGCAACGTCCGTCACCTGTGCACCACGAGCACGCATCGCTGTAAAGGCTTCGTGACCGGGCGTATCGAGGAACGTCACGTGCTTGCCGTTCGAGAGTTTCACGTTGTACGCACCAATGTGCTGCGTGATACCGCCGGCTTCACCTGCGATAACGTTTGCCGAACGGATGTAGTCGAGCAACGAAGTTTTACCGTGGTCAACGTGCCCCATCACTGTTACGATGGGTGCGCGTTCGAGGAGGTCTTCTTCCTTATCTTCTTCAACAACAATTGCTTCCTGAACTTCGGCTGAAACATATTCTGTCTGGAAACCGAATTCTTCAGCCACAAGGTTAATGGTCTCTGAGTCAAGACGCTGGTTGATAGACACCATGATACCGATGCTCATGCAAGTACCGATAACCTTTGTTACAGGTACGTTCATCATGGTTGCCAACTCGTTTGCCGTAACAAACTCCGTGAGTTTCAATACCTTGCTTTCAGCATCTTCCTGCGCCATGAGTTCTTCCTGGCGTTCGCGGGCAGCATCGCGCTTTTCCTTACGATACTTCGCACCCTTCTGCTGAACATTCTGCTTACCCTGCAAGCGTGCCAAAGTTTCCTTTACCTGCTTTGCTACGTCCTCAGCTGTAACTTCAGCCTTGGGAGCCTGCTGCTGCTGCTTGCGGTTTTTATCCTTCTTCTTGCCGCCACCATTTGCGTTGGCTGCATTCTGATTATTGTTATTGTTGTTGTTTTTCTTAGAGTTGCCGCCATTAGCTTGATTAGCAGCATCGTTGACATCAACACGTTCCTTTCCGATACGCTGGCGCTTGCGCTTTTCGCCATTTGCAGCATTACCGCCCTGCGACTTGTTGGCTTCACCGCGCTGCTGGCGATTCTTCTCTTCGCGCTCGCGCTTCTTTTCTTCCTTAGATTTTTTCTTCGGACGCGTATTCTGGTTGATGCTTGAAAGGTCAATCGTTCCGAGCACAACAGGACCTGTAACCTCGGGTTGCGACTTGAGTTTGAACACACCGTCTTCGCCTTCTGTCAAAATCTGCGCAGCACGCTCTTCTACACTTGCTTTTTCCTTTTTAGGCTTTGCAGGCGCAGCAGACTTGGGTGCTTCCTGAGCAGGCGTTTCTACTACGGGTTCAGGAGTTACGACAGGTTCGGGCTTTGCAACGGGTTGCGCTTTAGCAACCGGCTGCTCAACCACAGGTTCTTCAACCTTTGGCGTTTCGGTCTTGACAGGAGCAGGTTCGGACGCAGGCTGTTCTACGACAGGCTCAGCCTTCTTTACCTTTTCGGGTTTGCTGAAAATCTGCGTAGCCTGATTGTGCAAATCTTTGTCTGCACCGAACTTCTGTTGAAGCAAGGCAACCATCTTGTCATCAATCTTCTCATTCAAGTCGCCGCTGAGATTTGCGCCGTTTGCATTGAGAAAATCGACAATTGTTTGTTGTCCTACGTTAAATTCTTTTATTGCTTTACTTAGTCTGATACTCATTATCTGATTTAAATTTTAAGTCTGATTAGGGATTAATTATATTTTTCAAAACTTGCCGCACCATGCATTTTGCATGCTCAGCCCCTAACGACTATTTGGCGTTTTCTTCAAGTTCAGCACGAAGCACACGCAGAACTTCATCTACAGTGTCTTCTTCCAAGTCGGCCTTTTCAATGAGCATCACACGGGGAGCGTTGAGTACTTGCTTAGCTGTTTCGAGGCCAATACTCTTAATGGCATCGAGCACCCACTGGTCGATTTCGTCGTTGAATTCGTCAAGTTTATAGTCATTTTCTTCGTTGCCATCCACTTCGCGGAACACGTCGATAGTGTATCCCGTAAGCTGACCTGCCAACTTAATGTTCTGTCCGCCCTTACCGATAGCCAAAGAAACTTGTTCGGGCTTTAAGAACACATCTGCTTTCTTTGTTTCCTCATTAATTTCAATGCTTGAAATTTCAGCAGGTGCCAAAGCACGTGCGATAAGAATCTGAGGATTTGCAGAATACTGAATAACGTCGATGCTTTCGTTGTGCAACTCACGAACGATGCCTGCGATACGCGCACCCTTCACGCCGACGCATGCTCCTACGGGGTCGATGCGGTCGTCAATGCTGTCAACTGCAATCTTTGCACGCTCACCGGGGATGCGTGCTACGCGCTGAAGGCGAATTACGCCGTCGGCGAATTCAGGAATTTCTGTTTCAATCAAGCGCTGAAGGAACATGGGCGACGTACGGCTCAAGTAGATTTTGGGATTGCCGTTTGCATTGTCCACACGATCGATAACAGCACGAACGTGGTCGTTCTTGTGATAGAAGTCGCGAGGAATCTGCGCATTCTTCAACAGGTGGAGTTCGTTGCCTTCTTCGTCAAGAAGGAGCGCTTCGCTCTTCCATGTCTGATAAACTTCAGCCGAAATCAATTCGCCAACTCGAGGCTGATACTTGTTGTAGAGCGCATCGTGTTCGAGTTCAAGAATCTTGCTTGCCAATGTCTGACGCAACGTAAGGATAGCACGGCGACCAAACTTAAGAAAATCAATTTTCTCAGTCACCTCTTCGCCCACTTCGTAGTCATCAGCGATAGCGAGGGCTTCAGAAAGGGGAATTTCCTTATTTTCGTCTGTTACTTCGCCATCTTCTACCACCACGCGGTCACGATAGATTTCAAAGTCGCCCTTCTCGGGGTTTACAATCACATTGAAACCTTCGTCCGAACCATAAATCTTTGCAATCACGCTGCGGAAACTCTCTTCGAGCACCCCAACCATCGTTGCAAGGTCAATGTTCTTTGTTTCCTGAAAGTCCAAAAAAGTTTCGATAAGGCTTGGAGCCACTTCTTTTTTCTTTGCCATAAAAAGATGTAAATTTGTCGTGTCCGCAATGTTCCTGCAGTTTTCAATCGAAAACATTGTCGCTATTCTCGCTACTCTTCTGTCGTCATCAACAACAAGCAGACACTCTATATTCTATTTTGTTTTACTTAAAATCAATCACGTATTTTGTGTACTTCACGTCAGCATAAGCAAAAGTCACGTCCACCTCTTCGAGCTGGGGGCGTTTCTGTCCTTCCTTTTTTACTTTCTGCGTCGTCGTAACAACAAACTGCTCGGGCGAAACTTCCTTCAAAATGCCAAAAAGTTTCTTACCATCACATGTCAACACTTCTACTTCCTCGCCCACATGAATTTCATACTGACGCAACACCTTGAAGGGTTGACCGATGCCGGCACTTCCCACTTCGAGTTCGAAATCTTCCTGTTCGCGGTCCAGTCCTTGTTCGATATGCTTGCTGAGTTCTACACAATCCTCAATCCAAACTCCTTCTTCGTGGTCGATTTCCACTACAATACGAGAGTCCGCACTCACTGTGAGGTCACAAAGAAAATAATCCTTGCCTTCGAGCCATTCGTCAACAAGACTTTTAACGATACTTTTATCAATCATGTATTGTTAAGATTAAAGTACAAATATTCGCGTAAAACAAACTTCGCCTGCGAATATTTTTATTGAATTAATGAAAAAATGAGGAACCTCAATCGGCTCCCCACTTCTTCCACATGCAAAAATACAAATATTTGCGCTTTGCACAAAAAAAATCACAATATTTTGTTGCTTTTTTCGAGTTCCACAGACATCTTTTCCTCAAAATTGCTTTTTTAACGCTTAATTGCTACATACACACACAAATAACGCATGCTGAGCGATGCAATTTAAAACATCGCCCGGAATGCGTTATTTTTGCAATGTACTCTCAAATTCTTCGATTTCCTTACGATAATCTGCCACGGCGCTGATTCGCTTTGAGATTTTCAGACAGGCATGGATTACCGTGGTATGGTCGCGCCCTCCGAAGCGACGTCCAATTTCGGCATAAGCCATCGAAGTATATTTGTGCACAAGATACATCGACAACTGGCGACACTGAACAAGTGCCTGCTTGCGACTTTTCGAGAACAGGTCGCGCTGCGAAACTTTAAAGCGCTCACACGTTGCCTGAACAATATCGTCGAACGAAAGGGTGCGTTTCTCCAGATTAATGGCGCGTGCAATGATGCGTTTCACCAATTCCAGATTTACATCCTCGCTATCCACGATGGAGTAAGCCATGATGGAATTCAGGATACCTTCGAGCTCGCGCACACTGCTCTCTACATTTTCAGCAATGTAGAGTATCACCTCTTTCGGGAACTTTGAAAGACCGTTGCGCTTAATCTTTGCTTCAAGAATAGCCTTGCGCAAGGTCACATCGGGCTTTTCCATCTCGGCTATCATCCCCCACTTAAAGCGCGTCAGCATGCGGTCTTCCATCCCCTCGAGCTGCACGGGCGGGCGGTCGCAGGTCATGATTATCTGGCAATCGTTCTGCTGCAGGTGGTTGAATATGTGGAAAAATGTTTGCTGCGTCTTGGCGGTAGAAACTTCCTGAACATCGTCGATTATCAGCACATCGATGGACTGATAAAAGTGGATAAAGTTGTTGACGTTATTCTTAAGGACCGCCTCTGTGTACTGCGTTTTAAACACGTGCGCCGAAACGAAGAGCACTCGTTTCTGGGGCAAGGTTTCAAGAATCTCCACACCAATGGCATTTGCCAAATGGGTCTTTCCTACCCCCGACGGTCCATAGATAAAGAAGGGGTTAAACGTTGTTTGCCCCGGCTTTTCGGCAATAGCCTTGCCTACAGAGCAAGCCAACTTATTGCTTTCGCCCTTCACAAAATTCTTGAACGTGTAGTGCTTATTGAGTTGCGGATCAATCGGAGGCAACTGGCGCTGCTGCACTGTGTTGGGCACAGGTGTCGCAACGCTGGGAGTAGGTTTGCGCTCTTCGTCGCGCGAAGGCAGGTGAAATCCCAACTGCGTATTCTCGCCAAACACCTGACGTATGACGTGCAAGAACAGACGTGCATGCTTTACACTCTGCTCCATGCGCTTGAAGACCTCGTTGCTGGGCACAACAATGCGAACTTTATCGTCTTTGTAGTCGAAAAGTTTGTAATCAGCAAACATTGCCGTGTATTCTTCTGGAGACAACGCAGCTTTCAATTGCTGCAAGCACAATTCCCAGCGTTCTTGTGGAGACATATAGAGTTATACAGAAAAAGGATGGTTTATATTTCTTTATAAACGAAAGGCGCCACCATACTTTTTCCTGATTTCACAAGTATGCAGGCTAATCGTTTTTCTTACCAAACACGGAGAAGTGAATATAGCGTCCGGGACGATCCTTCATGTCGCGCAGCAGACTGTCGGCACTTCCCACCGTACTGTTCAAATTATCGTAAAGATATCGACTGTTCAGCAACAGCCCGAGCGAGTTGTCCTCACTGACGAGGCGCTGACGCAAATCCGCCGTCAATCCGTTTAATTGCTGCGTGAGCGTGTCGGCATTATTAAGCGTCGATTGCAGCGAAGACATGGTTGTCTTGATGTCGCTCTGCGCCAAGTCTGTCGTAATAGCAGAGAGATTATGCGTCAACGTATCCACGCTCTTTACGATCTGAGGTATATCGGCTGCCATCAGCACACTCAACTGCTGTGTGGTTTGCTGCAGATTGGACGTAACGAGCGCCAGATTGTGCACCATTGCCACAAGGGCGGAATCTCCTGTCAGGCGATTGATATTCGCCATAATCGAATCAACTTTTGGCAAGAGTTTTTGCACCGCAGGGAGCATTTCGCCCGCCTGCTCCATCGCCCCTTTGCGCATATCGCCAAGAATCGTGTCGCCGCGCTCAAGGCAATTTGCAGGATTCAAACCTGGCACAATGTGCATCGTCACTCCGCCCATCAAAGACGTTTCGAGTTCAGCAAAACTACCTTCGGGCATACGCATATTCTCATTGAGTTCTACTTTTACAAGGACGTGCCCGTTCTCTACGTAGTCGTACTGAATATCGCGCACAATCCCTACTGCATATCCGTTTACCAATACAGGATTGGACACCGCCAGCCCTGCAATATTCTTGAACTTTACAAAGTAGGAGTTGGTTGAAGAAAACACATTGATTCCCTTCAGAAAATTAATTCCTACATACAGCAGGACGATAGCGACTACGGCTGTCAAGGCTATTTTTATTTCTTTTTTCATACTAAAAACTTCTTACTTTTCAATGCTCAAACCACAAGGGGGCATCCCTGAGCATCCTATCACTTGGCTCTACGACGCGCTTCGTCGAGATCAATACGCTTGTCTCCCTCGAAAGCCACTACGAAGCATCCCTTAAAGCGCTTGCTCAAGTCACGGCGCAACTTCTGCATTTCCTGAAAACTGGAAGAACTGCCACAAGTGTACTTATATTGCTTTCCGTCGCGATAGAAACTTACGTTTTTCAGTCCCTTGATGCGTGCATCCTTGTTCGACAGTTGTCGGTCGCTAACGAGTATCTGCACTTTAAACACAGGTTTTGCAGAGGATGGTTTCGCAGCAGGTTCCACCTTCTCTTCCTTTGCCACGGGTGCCTCCTCTGCCGGCTGAATCGCAGGTTTGTCCTCCGCTATGGGCGCAGCGGGTTTCACATTTACAGCGCCACCCTTTGCCTGCTGTTTGTAGTACTTCACAAAGCCGTTGTAAAGACTGCGCGCCAGTTTTTGCTGTCCATCCTTCGAGTTCAGAAACTTCTCTTCCTTGGGCGAAGAGATAAATCCGAGTTCGGTCAGCACAGAGGGCATCGACGTTTCGCGAAGCACGAGGAATCCCGCCTGCTTCACTCCCTTATCGGTTCTGCCGGCATGCGATGTATATTGCGTCTGGATATGGCGAGCGAGTTCTACGCTCTGCTCCATAAAGCGATCCTGCATAAATTCAAAAATGATGTAGCTCTCCGGACTGTTGGGGTCGAAACCTTCATAGCGTTCCTTGTAGTCGTCTTCGTAGGTAATCACGGAGTTTTCGCGCTTCGCCACCTCGAGATTCTCGTCGGCACGGGCAATACCGAGCGTGTAGGTCTCCGTTCCGACTACGTTCTTTCCGCGTGCTACGGCATTCGTGTGAATGGATATAAACAAGTCGGCATGGTTGCGGTTGGCTATCGCCGCGCGTTCCTGGAGCGTCACGAACTTGTCCGTCTTGCGCGTATAAATCACCTTTACGTCGGGACAACCATTCTCTACCATCTTTCCGAAAGCCAGGGCAACGTTCAAATTGATCGTCTTCTCCTTTGCCACCCGGCCTACAGCGCCTACGTCCTTACCACCATGACCGGCGTCGATGACGAGCACAAACTTACCGTTTGCCACTGCAGAGAGGGCAAACGTCAAAGCAAACAGAAGCAACGCTATTGTATGTCGGAAACGATTCTTTAACATAAGGGACTGCAAAGTTAACACTATTTTTTAAAGTTATCCACAGATAAGCAAGATAAAAAAACAAAGTATTTGCCAAGAATTTAAAAAACGTCATCTGATAAAAGTCACCATGATTGATGCGTAAAAACTCCAATACTGTTTCGACATTACATCGCCTTGTACGCAGTTCTCACCCTAAAAAAAGCCTGCAAACACCCATATCAATTTAAGTGTTTGCAGGCATTTCATATAGACTTTTCAAAACTATATCCTCGTCTTATTTCAAGAGATGGCTCGACTGGTCGAGGCGCACTGTGAAGTGAGCCAAATCGGTCATTTCAGCACAAATCTGCTCGGTTTCCTGGATGACGTGCACAAGGAGCGTGAGCGTTGAAAGGTTCGTACCATCCTTCTGCATATTCACGAGCACTTCGTGGCGGAAGGTGCGGAGGTCCTCACGGATTTGTTCGAACGTCACACGCAACTTGTCGTTGTCGGCAAAGTTGAGCAAACGCAAATTCGTAGCCACTTCTTCCATCGCCTTAATCGCACGAAGACGGAGCGACACGTAGCGCTGCATATCTTCCTTGTCGATGGGCGTAAAGTTGTTGTCAACATGGTCGAGCGCAGGTTCCGTCAAGCGGAGAAGTCCGTAGAGAATCTGGCGCAAGGAGTTGTGCACAAGGTGGAAGTCCGTTGACAAGCGCACCGCGATAGAAGGTTCTACGCGACGCAAGCAGATGGCTTCGCGGCGGCGCAGATTCTTTATCTCGCGCTTCGTGAGCGAAATGAGGCGCGTAGTCTTGCGCAGGGTGCGGAGGTTTTCGGTGAAGAGTCCGTCGGTCGATTCGCGCAGACTATTGGAATAGCGGAACACGAGTTCGGACGAACAAATACCGATGTGGCGCTGAAGCATAGGGAGCACCGCCTCGCGGTCGGTAGTCTTAAGGATTTCCTGGAACAGGAGGTCGCCCTCTTGCATTTCCTTATCCTTTTCGTTGCCCACATGGCTGCGGAAGAGCGTGTAGAGTCCGATTGCGATGAGCGCAAACACCACGACCCAACCACCATAATTCATCAACCCTGCAACGAGGCATCCTGCTGCAAAAGCCACACCTGCCGTAATAAACCAACCACCGATAACGGTTATCACACCCGTGATGCGGAACACGGCGCTTTCGCGCGTCCAGGCACGGTCGGCAAGACTCGTACCCATTGCCACCATAAACGTAACGAAGGTAGTAGAGAGCGGAAGTTTGAACGACGTACCCAGCGCAATGAGCAACGAAGCCATCACGAGGTTGACGGATGAGCGAAGGAGGTCGTAGGCTACGGTATTGTCCTGAACCTCGGGCGCTACGAAGCGACTATCGATGTAGCGAAGCGTGCGCTCGGGGATAATCTTCACAATGGCGTTGCCCAGCGAGTTGCTCCAGCGCACCATGCTGCGCGCCGTGCGCGACGAACCAAACATCTCGTCGCCCTCGTTTTTGCTCGAAAGGTCGATCGACGTCTTCAGCACAGTGTGTGCCTTCTTCGAGGTGGCCAATGCCACCACCATTACGACACCCGCTATAAGCAAGTAAACAAAGGGGGTGGACGCCGATTCGAGCAACGATGTCATCATGAGCGCATTGGGGTCGGCTACTCCCGAATTCACAAAATCAGTGTACGAAGAAAGTCCGGCAAGTGGCACACCGATGAAGTTCACAAGGTCGTTGCCGGCAAAAGCTGTAGCAAGCGCAAACGTACCGACAAGTACCACAACGCGGAACACATTGACCCTGCACCAATGCAACAACTGCATCAACAGCGAGAACACCACCAAGCAAACTCCAAGAATGAGCAACACGTTCTGGTCTATATAAGTCTTCACATCGTCGGTCATAAATGCCAGATGCTTCAACCCCTTGAACAGCATGAAATAAACGATGGCTGTGATTGCAACACCTCCGAAAATACCCACTTTCAAGCCTAACCCCTTGTGAATGTTGAAGGTAAAGATGATGCGGGCAATGTACTGCACCAATGCTCCGAAAATAAAGGCAATGGGCACAGAGAAGAAAATGGCAAGAATCACTTCGAGCGCCTTGGCTGTGTTGAGGTATTCAGAGAAAGGCAAACCGCCCTCGCCCACCATCTTCACTACGCTTAAAGCGAATGCTGCACCGAGCATTTCGAACACGAGCGACACGGTGGTCGAAGTAGGCATACCGAACGAATTAAAAATGTTGAGCAACACGATGTCGGTAATCATCACCGCAATGAAGATAATCATCACTTCATGAAACGTGAAGTATTGCGGATTAAAGATGCCATGGCGTGCAATGTCCATCATCCCGTCGCTCAGGGCACATCCGAAGAACACACCCGCTGCGGCTATCGCAATGACTGTTTTAAACTTAGCAGCCTTTGCGCCGACAGCGCCGTTCAAGAAGTTTACCGCGTCGTTCGACACACCCACCCACAAATCGAAAATTGCGAGCATGCCGAGAAACACGACCATAATTAAATAAATTTCCATAATCAACGAATTAAATTAAATTTCTGTTGCAAAATTAGGACCTTTTCATTTCAATAAAGTTAAACACATGTTAAGAATCTGTTAAGGTTAAAAAAAACATATTGACATGCGGATTTATTTTGATCAAAAAAATAATCACCACATCTATTTGTTTTTTCTTGGAACACTAATAACTCGAATGACACGAACCATGCGGGGTTTATCAAATTCATAAAAATCGAATTTACTCCCATTGCTCATTTACGATAAATTTCTCCGCACAGCATTCGAGTAATTCGAGCTATTTGTGTTCAAAAAAATAAGCACATCAATTTATTTCTTTCTTGGAACACGAAATAAGAACTATTCGTAATTTAATAAACACGAAATTCTGCTTTGATATTTTTCGTGCATTTCAATTTTTAGCTCTAAAATTGGTGTTGCAAAAATCGCCATTTTTGTAAGGTTTGAAATAGCAAAAGCAGGCACCAAACTGTTAACTATTGTAAAAATGGCGCGAAATGCAGATTTGGATTTCGCTGAAAAATGATGTATATTTGCATAAAGTTAAAGGAGGGCTGTGCTGCCCTCCTTTTTTTGTGACCTTTCTCCTGAAAACTTCCTTTGAAGAAGGATTTTTTTCCTTTGAAGTAGGAAATTTTTCCTTTGAAGAAAAACTTTTTTCTTTTGAAGAAGGAAAAAATTGCATTGTTTTAGGAAAATATTTGTTAAACTTCCTAAGTTTTTCTTAATATAAGTT
>JAZQXH010000037.1:0-21245 GCA_045632745.1 Alloprevotella sp. | reverse complement strand
AGAAAATATCAGGAGTTTTAACAAATTTTTTCGGAAAACAGAGGGATTTTTTTCTTCTTCAAAAGAAAAAAGTTTTTCTTCAAAGGAAAAATTTCCTACTTCAAAGGAAAAAAATCCTTCTTCAAAGGAAGTTTTCAGGAGAAAGGTCACAAAAAAAGGAGGGCAGCGGTGCCCTCCATCATCGTAGTGCAAATATACAACAGAAATCGGCGATCTCCAAATCTGCATTTCACGCCATTTTTACAAAAGTTAACAGTTTCGCACCCTCTTTTGCTATTTCTGAACTTACAAAAAAGGCAATTTTTGCACATCCGATTTTAGAGCAAAAAATCGAAATGCACGAAAAATATCAAAGCGGGATTTCGTGTTTATTAAATTACTACCGTTGGTTCGTGTTCCAAGAAAAAACATATAGATGTACTTGTTATTTTAAACACGAACTTACGGTCGACGTTAAAGTCAATTGCTCGAGCCAATGGTTGCGCAAGTAAATGACAATGCGGATGTGAAATGTGAGGAGAGATTCAATCCGATGGGATGTCTCAACGATGGATGGAGCTTGTATGCAAATGTTCGGGTAACCGCGTTGTTTAATTCGTACCTATAATCTCGTCAACTGTTAAAGTGCAGAGCATTGCTGCCGTGAGAAACGTTTGTTTGTTTGCATGCATGCCGTTTTCTATTCCGCAGGGCGGCTGCACTCTGTACTCTGTTCGCTATTCGCTGTACTCAATTCTCTTTATCCCTCCCCTCTTGTGCTTAAAAATAGTGTGTTTATGTGTTTGAAATTGCTCAAAATGCATAAAAGTGTGCAGTTTTAGCGTTATTTTTTGAAAAATTCTTTGCCAATTAAAGAATAAGATATACTTTTGCAAGCAGTAATGATGGCAGCGTGCTGCCTTGTATAGAATCATTAATATTAACTTTAATAAAAAATTAATTATGTCTGAAATTTCAGCTAAAGTAAAGGCTATCATCGTTGAAAAGCTCAGCGTTGACGAAGCAGATGTTACAAACGAAGCAAGCTTCGCTGGTGATCTTGGTGCAGATTCTTTGGATACAGTAGAACTCATCATGGAACTTGAAAAGGAATTCAAGGTTACAATTCCTGATGCAGATGCAGAAAAGATTGCTACTGTAGGTGATGCTATTGCTTACATTGAAGAACATTTGGCTTAATACAATTGCCAACAACGATCATCTTTTACTAAGTTGACCGCTGACTGGGTTTAACGTATAGCGTTTGGGTTGTGCGATTCGTCGCCGGCTCATCAACGTTAAACGTTAAACCTTTTTTGCTTTATTTCTAAGTGCAAGGCGGGGTGGTCGGTTGTATCGTTAACGACAATTTTGGCGAGTGTGAGGGCCTATGCAGCTGTTGAAATCTTTGCGCAAATACCGTTGTGCACAACAGATTTTGCCGCGCTCATCTCAAACGTTAAATATAAAATTGCTGCGCAAGCCTTAATTTCCTTGTATGGCACCGCATGAGCAATAAGCCTAATAAGCCCTATCACCTTATTAGGCCTATTGTGGTGAATTAAAGAAATTGCAGGCTGACGCTTTGTTGAATTCTATTAAAATTATTAAGCACATGGAATTGAAAAGAGTAGTAGTAACAGGTCTCGGAGCGCTCACGCCCGTAGGCAATACAGTAGAAGAAACTTGGGAATCGCTCAAGGCTGGTAAGAGCGGAGCGGGTCCTATCACATATTTCGATGCATCGCAGTTTAAGACGCAGTTTGCCTGCGAAGTGAAGAATTTTAAGGTTGCTGACTTTATCGACCGCAAGGAGGCTCGCAAGATGGACCTCTATGAGCAGTATGCTGTAGTGGCTGCGATGGAAGCGATGAAGGATGCCAACTTCGACATGGAAACGCTCGACAAGAACCGCGTAGGCGTGGTGCTCGGTGTGGGCATCGGCGGTATGCGTACGTTCGAAGAAGAGTGTAGCAACTGGGCGATTAACGGCAAGGAAATGGGTCCGAAGTTCAACCCCTTCTTCATTCCCAAGATGATTGCCGACATCGCTTCGGGTCAGATTTCTATTATGTATGGTTTGCACGGTCCTAACTATACTACGACTTCGGCTTGTGCGTCGTCAACCAATGCGATTGCCGATGCGTTCAACCTCATTCGTTTGGGCAAGGCCAACGTGATGGTAACGGGTGGTGCCGAAGGTGCTATCTTCCCCTGCGGTGTGGGCGGCTTCAACGCAATGCACGCACTCTCTACGCGCAACGACAGTCCTGAAACAGCAAGCCGTCCGTTCTCAGCTTCGCGCGATGGTTTCGTGATGGCTGAAGGTTCTGCCATCCTGATTCTCGAAGAGTTGGAGCATGCTAAGGCACGTGGCGCAAAGATTTATTGCGAATTGGCAGGTTGTGGTATGTCGGCAGACGCTCACCACATCACAGCGTCGCACCCCGAAGGTCTCGGTGCACACCTCGTAATGACAGCTGCGCTCGAAGATGCAGGCATGAAGCCCGAAGATATCGACTACATCAACGTACACGGAACTTCAACGCCCGTAGGCGACGTTTCGGAAGTAAAGGCGATTAAGAAGCTCTTTGGCGAACACGCTTATAAGCTCAACATCAGCTCTACAAAGTCGATGACGGGCCACCTCCTCGGTGCTGCTGGTGCTATCGAAGCATTGGCTTGCTGCTTGGCAGTGCAGAACGACATCGTGCCTCCCACCATCAACCACGAAGAGGGCGATAATGACGAAAATATTGACTATAACCTCAACTTTACTTTCAATAAGGCACAGCAGCGCACCATTAATGCTGCGCTCAGCAACACCTTCGGTTTCGGAGGTCACAATGCGTGCTGCATCCTGAAGAAGTATAAGGGATAAAGTCTCCGTGCATACATAAGGAAAGCGGTGGAAGCAGACGCTACAGCGAACCCTGTTCTTCCACCGCTTTGTCTTAAGGTGGGGGCTATTCATTATTCATCTACTCGTCCCACCTGTGTCAATGCACGCCTTACGAACTAATTAGAACAAATGTTAAGAAGATTTATTGAACGACTGAAACTTCCCTTCCGCAAGGACAGGGAACTCCGCTCAGCGCTCTACCGCATACTTGGCTTTTATCCTCACAATATAGAATACTACAAGATAGCGTTTGCCCACAAGTCGCAGGCTTTTCGCGACAAGAAGGGCCAACTCCTTAACAACGAGCGCCTTGAGTTTTTGGGCGATGCTGTGTTGGAGTCGGTGGTGAGCGACATCTTGTTTCACCATTTTGAAAAGAAGCACGAAGGTTTCCTTACTTCTACGCGCTCAAAAATCGTGCAGCGCGAGTCGTTGAACAAACTGGCAAAAGAGTTGGGCATAGACAAACTCGTGCAGACTTCTACGCGCAGTAATTCGCACCATTCGCACATCGGAGGCAATGCTTTCGAGGCGCTCATGGGCGCAGTGTATCTCGATAAAGGATACAAAACGTGTCAGCGCTTTATCCGCAAGCAAATCCTCGGTCGCATCATGGACCTCGATGGAGTGGCAAACAAGGAAGTGAACTTCAAGAGCAAACTCCTTGAGTGGTGTCAGAAGAACAGGATTCAGAACGACTTTGCAACGACCACAGAGGAGAGCGGCAAGCAGAGCGAACCCGTGTTCCACTGCACTGTGGTGATAGAAGGTATCGAATTTGGCTACGGCAAGGGGTATTCGAAGAAGGAAGCCCAGCAAGCGGCGGCTAAAGAAACGCTCACCATCCTGCGTCGCGACGAAAAGGCGGTCGACAACGTGTTCCGCTCAAAGGAAAAGCGCACGGCAATGGAGGAAAACGAAGTGGCAATCCTGCCCAAGATTGACGAAATAGAGCAGGCGTTGCAACAGGAAAAAGAGCTAACTAAGAAGGCACAGTCCAAGACTGCAGCTCCCGAAGTTGCAAAGAAAAAGGAGCGCACACACCAGGAAGAACCTGCGCCTAAGCAACCGGAGAATGCTCGCAGCGAGAAGAAGGAGGCGACTGAAAAGACGCCTGCGGAAGCTCCCGCAAAGGAACCGCGCAAAGAGCACCCCGTAAAGACAGCAAAGGAAGAGCAGCCCGAACCAGCGCGCAAGGAAGAGCAACCAGCTAAACCCGCAAAGCAAAAGGAAGCGGTTGAAACCCCTGCTGAGCAACCCGCAGAGCGCATTAAGGCTACGTCGGTGGTAATTGCTGAAGCCGCTATCGCTGAGGCTGAGAACAAAGCATTCCCTGTAGTCGAAGTGCCACAGCGAAACAAGTTGCCCATCGTGGCAGAAACAGCAGTGAAGACTGTGCAGCCGCAGCAATCGGCAGTTGGCAATGCTGCGGAACCCGACAATGGGGTGACTCCCGAAGCCGACAATGATGTGACTCCTTCGCAGCAAAAACCGCGCCGAAAGAAGCATCAGGTTCATAAGTTGGAAGAATTCACACAGGCAAAGCCTAAAGTCGAAACGCCGAAAGAAGTAGCAGTAACGACAGCGCCCGAAGAGCAAAAGAGCGAAAAACTTTCGCGTCGTGCGCGCCGTTCGGCAAAATTGGCAAAGGCGCAACTCCTGACCGACGACGAAATGAATGGCGAAAGCAAGGGCGATGCTGACAGCAAGGCGGGCAATGTTGACGGTAAGCATGTTGGTGCTGACCATAAGTCAGATACGGTTGCTCACAAGCACGACAAGGCTGAGCAGATTGCGCAAAAACCGACCTCAACTGAGGAGGGACAGTTGCAACCCAAACCTGCGGTTGCTGCGGACAAAGCAAGCAGTGAGGCAGCCTCTGCCTCCGTTGCTGCACCTCAATCTAAGATGAGCAAGGCAGAGCGTATGCGCAATCGTCGCAAGCATGGTGGCAATAAGGTTGATGCTGCGCCCCAGGCAGAGAACATTGTCCCAAAGAGCAACGAAGCGATTCCTGAAGCGGAGGACAATACGCTTGCGCCCGTCAAACCTCGAAAGACGGATATCCCTGCTGCTGCGCCTCGCAAGAAGCATCAGCGCGGCAACAGCCGTGTGCGCCGCCGCATGCAGGCACTTGCTGCGGAGCAGGGCGAAGAAAGTAGCGATGCACAGGGCGAATGATGCCTGATACTCATATATATAAAGATGCCAACCTCACGATTCAGCGAGGTTGGCATCTTTTTTTAACACGATGAATTTAAAACAAACACTTGAGATTCCGATTTATTTTGCTAAATTTGCTAATGAAATAAGGAGCAGAGAGACTTTTCAACCGATAAGCCTCATGTTTCGCTTTTCATAAAAATAGATAAGGCGTTTACAACGCTTTGTTCATGTGCTCTGGAACTTCGCAAATTCAAATGATGTACACTGAACAATAGCAATTGTAGATGTCCTCGTTGTTGTAATTATCTGTACAGCATGAATTGTGTCCTTTTTTAGAGGACACCTGTTTGTGTATTACTCATAATACAAGTTGCGTGGGACTTCTTCATTGCTCGTTCATGTACATCGGGTAATGCGAAGACCTCAGAGCGTGGAACGGGTGATTAGGATTCATTCCACGCATTTTTTTTCTGCTTATTCGTTGGAAAGTGCGTGTTCAGAAGTTTTCTTTGTATTTGTCTTACTGCTAATTAACTTCTTTATTCACACCCCCTTAAGTATTGCGCTTTATGATTCACATCGGTGACCGCATCAAACAACGATTAAAGGAAATCAACCGCACTCCAAGTTGGTTGGCGCAGGAAATTTGTTGCGATAGGACAAATGTCTACAAAATTTTCATGCGTTCAAGCATAGATACCGCCCTCTTAATGCAGATTTCAAGGGCGCTAAACTATAATTTCTTTAAGGAACTCGCTGATATTCAAAACAGTGGCTGTGAAAAATCGGCTACGGAAACGTGAATATTTGTCACGCTATTCATAATAAGAGTGTTAGTAGAATCTTCTACTTTTGCCGGTGTTAACATTTCTTAAATAACTTAATTATTTTTAATCTAAACATTATGAGGAAAAGATTATTGACACTCGCATTGAGTCTTGCTACATTTGTAACACTCCAAGCACAAACTATAGTGAGCAATCTAGACGCAAGCACACCAACTCAAGTTGAAGACACCAGCGCTGAAAATAAAAAGGCAAAAGATTGGTACGGAGGATACTGTAAAGAATTGGAAACCGTAAATATCGGATTCGGATGTAATCAAGGAAAACGTGGATATTTTGAGATTGGAGGAGAAATAGGTATTGGTGATATTGATTGCACTGCTATTAAGGTGGGATACGGACTTGTTGGTAGAAGTTGCGGTGAGTCTGGTTTGCTTCAGATAAAGGCTTTCCCTTACGTAACTTATTGTGATATTGAAAGCAAATCTGAGTTTTCGTGGGGCGTACAAGCAAGAGCAGAGGCTGGTCTTAAATTGTGTGAAACAAAAAAGAAGAACAATGTTTACTTAAACGTTGGGTACGGAATCTCTGCGCCGGAATTAGAAACAAGCGACATGTTCAAAAACGGAGTATTCTATCTCAGCATAACATACGGAATCTAAAAAAACTGCAACTATGAAGAAGACACTCACTACATTGGCAATAATCTGCCTTACCTCTCTAACTACACTTGCTCAAACCACAGAAGGTTTTTATATTTCAAAATTAGGAGCAAAGACGGAGTACGCAGTAACTTTAGGTGAAAAAAAGCGACCCAACATAGGTTATAGTTATCTCAGCAAAGAAAATACAAAAGTAGAAGTTAAGGAAGATGGCAGAACCGAGGTTATAACAAAGACACTTATCTTAAACAAAAAAAGAAAGCCTTCTAAGTTGGTAGGAAATAAAGACGGAGTATTCATTTCGTTGGTGATGAATGCTGATGGTTCTTACGAGATGGGACAACATATGTTTGGACAAGCTTCTGCTTCTCACAATAGTACAGGATTTATGCTTAAGATTCCCGCAGAAATGAAAGTTGGTGACGAAATTGAAGGAGGAGTTACTACAACAAGTCAAAAGATGATGGGGATTACTTACAAGCAAGTTGAAACATACTCAGGGTTTAAGGTTGTTAAGGAAGAAGATATAACTACTCCAGCCGGAACTTTCCACTGCTTCTTAGTAACAGGTTCTTCATTAAGAGAAACTAAGGGAGGAGATGTCAAATGTGAGCACGAATTTTGGTTTGCAAAAGGTATAGGCCTTATACTTTGGAAGAATTATGACGGTTATACAGGTTTGGTAAACGTTGAACTTATCTCGCTTAGCATGTAGTCTTACCGTTTTTTACAGACAGCAATAAAAAAGGTGTATAGGACAGTTTTATAATTTAGGATACTTAATATCAGAGGGACTTTATAGAACCCGCTTAAAATGAACAACACCCCAAAAGTTTCATCGAAACTTTTGGGGTGTTTTATGTTGTGCGTGCAACGCTGTAATTACATGACGCGTTTGAGGCGTTCAAGGAATTCCTTGGCGTCGTCCATAGTCAGAGTGAGAGGGGGAAGCAGGCGCAGGATGTTGGTTGAAGCGCAGCCCGTGAAGACGTGTTGCTCTTTCACCAAAGCCGTGCGCATCGCCTTGATAGGTTCGGAAAACTCAATGCCAATCATCAAACCCTGGCCGCGTACGTCTACAATCTTGTCACCCTTCATCTTGTTGAGTTCGCTGAGGAGGAAGTCGCCAACGCTGGCTGTGTTCTCTATAAGTCGCTCGTCCTCAATAATGTCGAGCACTGCCAGCGCAGCAGCGCAAGCCAAGTGGTTACCACCAAAAGTGGTGCCGAGCTGACCATAAGTGGCTGTGAACATCGGTGAAATCAATACGCCGCCACAGGGGAATCCGTTGGCAATACCTTTGGCGCAGGTGATGAGGTCGGGCTTCACGTCGAGATGCTGGTGGGCAAAGAATTTGCCACTGCGGCCGTAGCCACACTGAATTTCGTCGCAGATGAGCACCGCTCCGGCTTCAGTACAAGCCTTGCGCAAGCCCTGCATGAACTCTTTGCTTGCCATGCGAATACCGCCCACGCCCTGGATACACTCTACGATGACAGCAGCCACGTCGCCTTTCTGGAGCTCTGCTTCGAAGGCTACGAGGTCGTTGAGTGGGAGGAAGGTGCAATGATTGTTGGCATTGATGGGCGCAACGATTTTGGGATTGTCCGTAGCTTCGACGGCGAGCGACGTACGTCCGTGGAACGCCTTTTGAGCGCAGAGCACGCGGCTCTTGCCCGTGTGGAACGACGCCAACTTCAGGGCATTTTCGTTGGCTTCAGCGCCCGAGTTGACCATAAAGAAGGTGTAGTCTTCGTAGCCCGAAGCCTTGCCCAAACGTTCAGCCACCTGCTCTTGCAGACGGTTGATGACCGAGTTGGAGTAGAAGCCCAGCGTTGAAAGTTGTTCGCTGAGGCGCTTTACATAGTGAGGGTGGCAGTGGCCCACTGAGATTACGGCATGACCACCGTAGAGGTCGAGGTATTCAGTGCCCTGCTCGTCCCAAACGTGGCAACCTTCGCCACGCACAATGTTGATGTCGAAAAGAGGATATACGGGATAGAGTGTCATTGTTCTGAGATGGTTAAAGATGGGTTCCGCAACTTGGCTGTGTTGTCGGAACTATCTAAAAAAAGGTGCGTCAGAAGAGACGGTTGCTACGTCGCACGAGCTTCTTCTGACGCACCTTATTTGTATGAAAATTGATTTTGCGGTAAAGGAAACCGGGTTTCCATCACGGATGTCGGACTTCTTTAGAAAGCCAATGGCTTGAGGCACAAGCCTGTCGTTTCTTCGAGTCCGAACATGAGGTTCATGTTCTGCACAGCCTGACCCGATGCGCCCTTGAGCAAGTTGTCGATGCAGGCAGTGACGAGAATTTTTCCGTCGAACAAATCTACGTGCACCAGGCACTTATTTGTGTTGACCACCTGCTTCATGTCGATTGCCTTGTCCACATAGTGTGTGAAGGGGGCTTCGGCATAGAAGTCCTTGAAGCGCTGCACGACGTCTTCCTGCAGATTTTCGACCTTCACCACCGCAGTAGTGAAAATGCCGCGTGCAAAGTCGCCGCGATAGGGGATAAAGTCAATCTCGTTGCAGAAGTCGGGTTGCAACTGGCAAAGACTTTGCTTGATTTCGGGCACATGCTGGTGGTTGAACGCCTTATAGATGCTCATGTTGCCGTTGCGCCATGAGAAGTGGGTCGTAGCCGAGGGCTTTACGCCTGCACCTGTTGAACCCGTAATCGCATTCACGCTGATGTCGCTTTGCAGGAGTTCGCAGTCCGCCAACGGCAGGAGCGCCAACTGAATACATGTTGCGAAGCAGCCGGGATTTGCAACGTGGAGTGCGCCTTGAATCTTTTCGCGATTGAGTTCGGGGAGTCCGTAAACGTAGTCGTGGTCCTCAGAAGCGAGGCGGAAGTCCTGTGCGAGGTCGATGATGCGAACGTCAGCAGGGATGTAGTGTTCCTGAAGAAACTGCGTGCTCTTGCCGTGTCCGAAACAGAAGAAGACTACGTCCACTTCGTCGAATGGAAGCTGGTCCGTAAAGCGCAATTCTGTTTCGCCATAAAGTCCGGCGTGCACATCTGTCACAAGGTTGCCGGCATTGCTTTCGCTATGTGCAAAGACGATTTCGGCTGCAGGGTGGTTGATGAGCAGTCGGATGAGTTCGCCCGCTGTATAACCCGCTGCGCCGACAATTCCGACGCGGATAGAATCGTTCATAAACGATTAGTTGTTCTTAGCGATAAATATTAATAAATGATAAACTCTAATATCTGTTAAGCAACCTTTCCGCTAATTCTGCACGGGACCGTACTGATTGTCATTGGGTTGACCTTCACAGATAAACAAATAGATCAGGTATAAATTTGCAATAGGAACGAGTGCTAAAAGTTGGAACCATCCACTTTTTCCTATATCATGTAAGCGACGTGCGCCAACTGCTAATGAAGGAATTAATGTAGCAAGACCCCAAATGAAATTTACTACAGGAATAAAAGATAAAACGAAATTAAGTAACACCCACCACCAATATTCTGAACGAGTGGCACGGCCTGTGAAAGTGGCATACTTGCTAAAACATGTTTTAATTGATTCTACAAATGTCATAATGCAAAAGTTCTTAAAGTTATTTTTTTTATTTAGATTTTTATACTTAAAATTTTTCGTCTTCGTGGTTAGAGTGGAACACGCGGAGCGGTGTTGAGAGCACCTTGATGAAGCCCTTTGCGTCGTCGGCAGTCCAGCCCTTCTGTGTTTCGCCATATTCGCCAAACTTCGTCTTCACGAGGTCGTCCTTGCTGTCAACGCCTACTGTTGAGAATCCGAGCGGACGGAGTTCGAGGATAACAGTTCCGTTGACAAAGCGCTGTGAGCTTTCGAGCATGGCTTCGATGTCGCGCATCACGGGTTCGAGGTACTGGCTTTCGTGGAGGAACATGCCATACCAGTTGGCTACCTGGTCCTTCCAGTACTGTTGCCACTTTGAGAGCGTGTATTTTTCAAGGAAGCGGTGTGCTCCGATGATGAGCATGGGAGCTGCCGCCTCGAAACCTACGCGGCCCTTGATGCCAATGATGGTGTCGCCCACGTGCATGTCGCGTCCGATGCCGTAAGCTGCGCCAATCTCTTCGACCTTGCAGATGGCAGCGATGGGATCGTCGTAGCGCTCGCCGTTAATCGCCTTGAGCTGACCGTGTTCGAAGGTGAGTTTCAACTCTTCGCTGCCCGTCTTTGTCACCTGCTTGAGGTAAGCCGATTCGGGCAAACCCTGGCGCGAGTCGAGGATTTCGCCACCGCAGATACTTGTGCCCCAGATGCCTACGTTGTAGCTGTACTTCAGCTTAGTGAAGTCGGCAAAGAAGCCGTTGGCGTTGAGGTAGTCCACTTCTTCCTGGCGCGAGAGGTTGCTGTCGCGTGTGAGTGTGATGATTTCCATTTCGGGGCACATCACGAGGAATGTCATGTCGAAACGCACCTGGTCGTTGCCTGCGCCAGTTGAACCGTGCGCGATAGCCTGCGCGCCGATTTCCTTGGCGTAGCGTGCAATCGCCATACCCTGGAAGATGCGCTCTGAAGATACAGAGATGGGATATACATTGTTGCGGAGCACGTTGCCGTAAATCATGTACTTGAGGCTCTTTTCGTAGTACTCCTGCGTGACGTCGAGCGTCACGTATGCCTTGGCGCCAAGTTTGTAGGCATTTTCTTCGTTTGTCTTGAGCTGTTCGGGGCTGAAGCCGCCCGTGTTGGCACAGGCTGCATAAACTTCGTAGCCCTTTTCTTTAGCCAAGTACATAACAGTATAGGATGTGTCGAGACCGCCACTGAAGGCAACGACAACTTTCTTCTTATTTTCAGACATGGTGATAGTGTGTTTGATGTGGAATATAGGGATGTGGAGTGCGGACTTACGAGGGATTAGCAGCGATGAAGTCGAGCACGTCCTGGGGAATTTCTACGGGGAGAGGGTCGTTGGGGTGCTTTGCGGGGTCGTAGAGCATACCGGTGCAGACGCAGTACTTGCGACCTGTGCGCGCAAGCACGTCGCAGTTGATGCAGCAGGGCGCTTCGGGTGTGCCGCAGCCCTTCCAGTATTCATCGTCGTGCGTGAGTTCGTCGAAGGGGACAGGCACGTAGCCCAGCGAAGTGTTGATGCGCATCACGGCGCCACTACTTGTGAGACCGAAAATCTTGGCTTCGGGCCAGCGCACACGGCTGAGGCTGAAGGCAAGGCGCTTGATGCGTGTTGCCAGGTGGTGACCGCGGAACTTGGGTACTACGATGAGCCCGGAGTTGGCTACATAGTGCTTGTTTTCCCAACTCTCGATGTAGCAGAATCCGGCAAACTCTTCGCCGGCGAGGGCGATGACTGCCTTGCGTTCGCGCATCTTGGTTGCTACATATTCGTGGGTTCTTGAGGCGATGCCCGAACCTCTTACTTTTGCTGAATCCGTGATGGTCTGGAGGATGGTGTCAACATATTTTTCGTGGCTGCCATCTGCTACAATGACCTGAATGCCGTCGTTGTATTCTTGCATAATAGTTGTAGTGTAATTTAGGCGGGTTCGAATTCTGAACAGAACCCCATCCTTAGTTGTCTTTAGTTTTGTTGATTAATGTTGGGTATGCACGAGGAAAGTTCGGTGATGATAAAACTTTGGTCGAAGTTTTCGCGCGTGATGATAATGATTGTGTCGTCGCCGGCGACAGTGCCGCATATTGACGAAAGTTGTTGTTTGTCGATCAGCGATGCTATGGCTCCTGCAAAGCCGGGGTGGGTGTGAACAACGGCGATGTTGCCCGAGAATTCAATGCTCACCTGGTCGTTGTCGCGCAGCAGCTGGTTTTCGCCCTGTGGTTTGGAAACGCGTTTGTAAAGAGGGTGTTCGGGAATAATGTATATATAGCGTTCGCCGCGTCGGACTTTCGAGGCGTTCAGCTTTTTCAGGTCGCGCGATAGCGTGCCTTGCGTCACTGTGTGCCCCATCTTTTCTAAATTCTTAATTAAATAGTCCTGACTTTCAACCTCGTTGTTCATGATTAAGCGCTTTAATATATTGATGCGCTCACGTGGGTCTTGTCGTTGACTCATATTTTATATATGCCTTAAAAAATTGTGGGCAAAAGTAGTGCTAATATTTTATATATGCAATAAAATGTGATTTATTTTTGCATAAATTGTGCATATTTGCATAAATATGCCTTAAATTTTAGTTAATATGCACATATATATGCAATTCTGAGTGGAATATTGATGGGGTGTTCAAGTTTCGCGTGCGCGAAACTTGTGAGGTTATGAGGTTATGAGGTCGCTTCGCTTGTAAGGTTATAAGGTTATAAGGTTGTGAGGCGGTTAGGTCGCTTCGCTTTAAGGTTGTGAGGTAACCAATCCGGATGGTTTATTCGCTTAACTTCATCAGTTTCGCAGTCTCGTTGCTCGTTTACTCGAAAAAAATCCTTATTTTTAAGTATTGCCTATTTATAAAATGAGTTGTAATTTTGTGGCATGCGAAATTCTATATTGAAGTATTCCCCCTGTTCGCTGTTCCATAGCGCGGTTAGAGGGACTTCGTAGCAATACAAGTTATGAAAAAAGTAATTTTATCCTATAAGTCTTCCGACAGGATGATCGACCTTGTCAAGGATAACAGTGCGCTCATCATGGTGATGGGGCGCTTTGGCATATCCTTGGGGTTCGGGGAGAAGACGGTGCGCGAAGTGTGCGAAGCCCAGAGTGTGGATGAGAAGACGTTTCTTGCAGTGGTCAATTTTGTGTCGGGCAAGGATTATGATGCGCAAAACATATCGCTCTCCTCGCTGATGGGCTACCTCAAGGAGGCACATGAGTATTACCTGAAGTTCAACCTGCCACAAATTCGGCGCAAACTCATCGAAGCCATTGATTGCTCAGGGGCTAACGATATCGCCGTGTTCATCGTGAAGTTCTACGACGAATATGTGATGAAAGTGCGCCGCCACATGGACTATGAAAACCGCGTGGTCTTTGCTTATGTGGACCAGTTGCTCAGCGGTTACCTCCACCGCGACTACGTCATCAACAATTTTTCGGGAAAGCACGTGCCCATTGGTTCGAAACTCAAGGAACTTAAGGATGTCATTATTCGCTACTATCCCGACACGAACAATTATTTGCTTAACTCCGTGCTGCTCGATATTATGCACTGCGAAGAAGACCTCGCATCCCACTGCATGATAGAGGACCACCTCTTTGTGCCGGCTGTGAAGCGTGTGGAAAACGAACTCCTTTCGGCAAGTAGCGCTGTTTATTCCGACGGAGTTGTTGCAACCGATGGCGAAGCAAAGAAAACCGACCTACTGAGCGATCGCGAGAAGGACGTGCTCGTATGTATCACTAAGGGTATGAGCAACAAGGAGATAGCCGATGCGCTCTTCCTTTCTGTCCATACTGTCACTACGCACCGTCGCAATATCTCTGCGAAACTACAGATACACACTACGGCAGGACTCATCATCTACGCCATTGCCAATAAGTATGTGAATATACAGGACATTAAGTAAAGAGTTCAAGTTTTGTAAGCATAAGTTCTTGTTAAGTAGCGCTAAAAAAAATAAGTTGGAACGCTGTTTTAAAACTTCACATAATATATCACTTCTGAAAATCTACTTTGATTTCTTTCGTGCATTTCGATTTTTGCATTCAAAATCGGGGTTGCAAAAATCGCCATTTTTGAAAAGTTAGAAATAGCAAAACAGGGTGCGAAACTGTTAACTTTTGTAAAAATGGCGCGAAATGCAGATTTGGAGATCGCTGAAAAATGATGTATATTTGCATAAAGATTAAGGAGGGCAATGCTGCCCTCCTTTTTTTGTTACCTTCCTCCTGAAAACTTCCTTTGAAGAAGGATTTTCTACCTTTGAAGTAGGAAAAATTTCCTTTGAAGAAAAACTTTTTTCTTTTGAAGAAGGAAAAATTTGCGCTGTTTTCCGAAAAATTCTGTTAAACTCTGTGAGATTTTCTTAACAGAAGTTAAAGTTTTAAACTTTTTTACTTTTTGAGCGACGTTAAGAGATGTTAAAAAACGTATCTACGAAATTTTGCAAAATTTCGTAGATAGTAGACGAGTAAACAAGTAAACGAGTAGACAAGATGGTCAGACTCGAACTCTAGTTTGCACGCTTGTTTTCATTCCGCACGGCAGTTGTACTCTGTACTCTGTGCTCTGTACTCTAAAAAAAACTCTGTGCTCGATTTTTTATTTTGTGCGCTTGTGTTTCCAGCGCTTGTGCGACCAAAGCCAGATTTCGGGTTGGCGGCGAATCATTTGTTCCAGTTCGCGCGTGCAGGTTTCTGTGATTTCGTAGTCGGGGAATGATTTCACGTCGTGCGTGATTCGCTTGAACACGCAGCGGTAGTGTCCGCGCTTTTCCTTATGAATGTCAGCAAAGTAGATGGCGGCATTCACCTTTTTGCCGATGCGTTCGGTGCCGGTAAAGATGGGGGTGTCCTGCGAGAGGAAGTCCATCCAGAGTTGTGTGTTGTCGGGGTGGGGTGTTTGGTCGGCAACGAATCCGATGATACACTTTTTCTTTTCGGCATTGAAGCGCATGATGTGGCGCAGCGCTTCGTATTTGCTGATACACTCAGCGTTGAAGTGCTGGCGGATTTCGATGAAGATGTCGTCCATCGTTTTGCTCTTCAGCGGGCGGTAGAGCTCGCCGAGTGTGGCATCCTTGCGCGCCCAGAGGGGGAGCGACGACATCCATTCCCAGTTGCCGTAGTGTCCGATATAGACGAAGACAAAGTTGTGGTCGTCGAGCGCCTGGTCCAGCTGGTCTACGTTCTCGAATACCATGTGTTGCTTCATCTCTTCGGCAGAGATGGTGAGGAGTTTGAGCGATTCTACACCATAGTCGCAGAGGAAGTGGTAGAATCCCTTTTCGATTTTTCGCAGTTCCGCCGGTGTCTTTTCGGGGAAGGCATTGCGCAAGTTCATACGCACCACGGCGAGGCGGTATCTCACGATGTAGTAGATGACGCCATAGATGATGTCGGACAGGAAGTAGAGCACTCCGAACGGCAGGCGCGAAATGAGGCGTATAAGTTGTTTTTTCATAGGGTAGTGTTAGTCTATGGTGATTTCTCCACACAAACTTTCGTTCATGCGCATGATGATTTCTTCTTTCGAGAGTCCGTGGCCGAGGAGGAACATGAGCTTTGCCAGCATGCTCTCGGGGGTGGCATCGTAACCGTTGAGCACGCCCGAGTCGATGAGTTGCAGCGACGTTTCGTAGCGCCCCATCTCCACTCTGCCCTTTGAGCACTGCGTGATGTTGACGACGATGATGCCCTTCTCCTTCATCTGCTTGAGTTTATCCACGAGCCAGGGGCGCTGAGGTGCATTGCCGGCACCGTAAGTCTTCAGAATCACCGCTTTAAGTCCCTTGATGTGTGCCACCATGTCCACGATGTCCTCACGGATGCCGGGGAAGAGCGTGAGGAATACCACGTTGTTGTCCAGCAAGTAGTGGGGCGTGAAGGGGCGCGTGGGGTCGGGGCGTCGGATGAGGTGCGTTTCGTAGCGAATGTGGATGCCCGCCTTAGCCAGTGGCGGATAGTTGTTGCTGCGGAAGGCGTTGAATCCTTCGGCATTGATTTTCGTTGTGCGGTTGCCGCGCATCAGTGCGCTCTGGAAGAAGATGCACACTTCGGGCACCATGGGTTCGCCCTGCGCATTGCGTGCCGCCGCAATTTCGATGGACGTCAGGAGGTTTTCCTTGCCGTCCGTACGCAGTTTGCCGATGGGCAACTGCGACCCTGTGATGATAACAGGTTTGCCAATGTTTTCGAGCATGAAGCTCAGTGCGGATGCAGTGTATGACATGGTGTCCGTTCCGTGCAGAACGACAAAACCATCATAGCGCTCGTAGTTTTCGTGAATCATCCGCACGATCTGAATCCAGTCGTTGGGTTCCATGTCCGAAGAGTCGATGGGCGATTCAAAGGTGATGGCGTCAATGGTGAAATTAAAACGCTTCAGTTCCGGCACGAGGTGGCGAAACTGTTCCATATCGAAATTTTCAAGGGCGCCTGTTTCGGGATTTTCAATCATTCCGATGGTGCCACCTGTGTAAATGATGAGTATAGATGTCATACGTTGCAAATTGTAGCGCAAAGTTAGCGATAATCTTCTAAATATTAAAGTAATTTGTTTTTTTAGCAAAAAAAGTTGTTCAGCACTTTGATTTTATTCTTAACTTTGTATCGATTTGACGCATAATGTGCGCAGTGGTCGCCTTCGTGTTGCGAATCGATGTTTAAATTTTGTAAATAAACCAAATTAAAAATATGGAAAACAAGAATCAATCTGTCGTTGCAGAACAGGAAAACGAAATGCAGCTTACCGACATGGTGAAGATTTGCTGGGGATATTTCCTTCGTTTCTGGAAGTGGTTTGTACTTTCTGTTGTAGTGTGTGTTGCGCTTGGGTTTGTTTATCTTCAGAGACAAACGCGTGTTTATCAAAGTCAGGCTGTCATGCTGATTGAAGACGCCGACCCATCTGGCTCAATGGGTATAGGTCGCCGCAACAATGGCGCTATGAATGCGTTGCTCGAACTCAATGGTATCAGCGCCGGCAACAACCTGAAGAACGAAATCTTTATTTTGGGTTCACACCGCCTGTTGCGCAATGTGGTGGATAGTTTGGGTCTCGACGTAGATTATTCTACCCCCGTTTCGCTTCACAAAGTGTCGCTCTATAAGTCGACACCTATCGTTGCAGAATTCGGCGTGGCGATTCCTACGAACGTAAACTTCGAAGTGAAATTGCTTGACGAAAACAACTACGAAATCAGCGATTTGAAGGTGCTCTACGAAGGCGCGAAGGAACCCACTGAAGTTGAAGGCGTGTTTGCAGGTAAGTTTGGCGAACAGCTCGCAACGCCCGTTGGCGACATTTGCTTGCAGAAGCAGGCGAACTATGCTAAGTTTACAGCCGGCGAGAACGATGAGTTTGAGCAGAAGCAGATTTTTATTTCTCGTGTCTCTAAGTACGCAGCAACAGAGCGTGTGCGTGGTAGCGTTGGCGTGAGCGAGTTCGACAAGATGGCTTCGTTGGTTGTTCTGAATTGTAGCGACAACAACGTGGCGCGTGCTAACGAAATCCTCAGCGAAATTTTCAATGCTTATAAGCGCGACGTGGTGGAATACAAGAACCGCGTGGCTCAGAATACAGCCGAATTTATCGACAGCCGTATTGCTCTTATCTCAAGCGAACTGAGCGATGTAGAAGGTCGCTACGAACAGTTCATGGAAAAGAACAAGTTTGTCAACCTCGAACAGAATGCTTCGGTGTTCCTCAACGAAACAAGCCAGGCGCGCAAGTTGACGCTCGAGTTGGAAACACAATTGGCAGTAGCAGGCTACTTGGCTGACTACATGAATCAGCATGCCGAAAACGATAAGACAATCCCCGTGCTCAGTGGTATCGGAGCGGATGGCGCAGCTATCACATCGCAGGTAAATGAGTACAACAAACTCGTGATGGAGCGTATGCGCGTTGCAGAAAATGCAAGCGAAAACTCTCCTCGCCTGAAGGATTTCGACCGTCGCATAGAGGCGCTCCGTCCTACAATCACAGCAAGTATCGAAAGCTACGTAAGTTCAATCAAACTCCAGTTGAAGGACGCACGTAAGAACGAACGCTCAATTTCAGGACAAATTTCGAACATGCCTGCACAGCAGCGCGAGGCGCTCACCATTGTGCGTCAGCAGGAATTGAAGAATGCCCTCTACACTTACTTGCTCAACAAGCGCGAAGAAGTGGCGCTTCAGTTGGCAATCAACGAAGCTAACGTGCGCTTGGTGGAAAACCCCATGTCATCGGGTGTTCCCATCAGTCCTAAGACGAATATCATTCTCTTCATCAGCTTCGTATTAGGTATCGTGATTCCCGCCGGTATTATCTTCCTGATTGATATGTTCGACACGAAGTTGAAGTATCGTGCCGACATCGAAAAGGCTTGTACAGCACCTGTTGTAGCCGAAATCCCTGTGTGGGAAAATCATTCGGACAGCGAAACGATTGCAAATCTCGACCACAACCGTCCTGTCGTGGAAGCCTTCCGTTTGCTCCGCTATGGCCTTAACTTCATGAAGTCGAATGCTCGTACGATGGTGATTACTTCAAGTACACCGGGTCAGGGTAAGACTTTCGTGTCGAAGAACATCGCTGTAGTCTTGGGTATGGCAGGAAAGAAGGTGCTCCTCGTGGATGCCGACATTCGTAAGTGTACGTTGAGCAAGTCGCTCGCACCCAAGGTGAAGCAGGGCTTGACACACTATCTCCTTGAAGAAGGCGAAACTTTGATGAAATACATTGTGAAGGAAAGTGTTCACGAAAATGTGGACTTCCTCCCCGGTGGTGTGATTCCTCCCAACCCAGCAGAGTTGCTCATGTCGTCTCGCCTTGAAGAGTTGGTGCAGGAAGCAAAGAAGGATTATGATTATGTTATCATCGACACCACTCCTATGCTTGCGGTAGCCGATGCAAGTATTGTCGGACGTATCGCCGACCTTACGCTCTTCGTTCTCCGCGCAAGAGTGGAAGAACGCTCGTTCCTCCCTGTACTCCAGCGTATGTACGTCGAAAGAAAGTTGCGTAATCTCTGCTTGATTCTTAACGATGTAGAAATCAAGCGTGGTCAGGGTTATGGCAAGGGCTATGGTTATGGCTACGGTTACGGTTATGGTTATGGTCTTGAAGCGGAAAAGAAAAAGAAAGGTTTCTTCAATCGCAAAAGCTAACGTAAAGTTTTGAATATTCAGGCAGGGCCCAGCGGAAAAACGAATCCCGAGGCTCTGCCTTTGTATGCACAATAGATATAATAACTTAAATTACAAATAAAGATTGTTTTTTTACAGCTATGATGACTGCAAAAGAAATTCGCGAATCGTATAAGAAGTATTTTGAGCAGCAGGGCCACCTTATCGTGCCCTCTGCACCTATGGTTATCAAGGACGACCCCACACTGATGTTCACCAACGCAGGTATGAACCAGTTTAAGGACATTATTCTTGGCAACCGCGAACCTAAGTGCCGCCGCAAAGCCGACTCTCAGAAGTGTCTGCGCGTAAGCGGTAAGCACAACGACCTTGAAGAAGTGGGCCACGACACTTATCACCACACTATGTTCGAAATGCTCGGCAACTGGAGCTTTGGCGACTACTTCAAGAAGGAAGCCATCACCTGGGCATACGACTATCTCGTCAACACTCTTCATATCGACCCCAAGAACCTCTATGTGACTGTGTTCGAAGGCGCTGCTGAAGACGGACTCAGCCGCGACGACGAGGCTGCCGAAATCTGGTCGCAGTACTTCCCCGCTGACCACATCATCAACGGTAATAAGAAGGACAACTTCTGGGAAATGGGCGACACAGGTCCCTGTGGTCCCTGCTCGGAAATACATATCGACATCCGCAACGAGGAAGAAAAGGCAAAAGTGCCCGGTGCTTCGCTCGTCAACAAGGATAATCCCCAGGTTATCGAAATCTGGAACCTCGTATTCATGCAGTACAACCGCAAGGCTGACGGTTCGCTCGAAGGACTCCCTGCAAAGGTGATTGACACAGGCATGGGCTTCGAACGTCTTTGCATGGTGATGCAAGGCGTTCAGTCGAACTACGACACAGACGTGTTCCAGCCCATCATCAAGAAGATTGCGTCGCTCTCAGGCTTCACTTATGGCAAGGACGAAAAGGTAGACGTAGCAATGCGTGTGATTGCCGACCACCTTCGTGCGATTTCCTTCTCAATTGCCGACGGACAGTTGCCCTCGAATGCTAAGGCAGGCTACGTCATCCGCCGCATCCTTCGTCGCGCCGTGCGCTATGCTTACACATTCCTCGGCCAGCGCGAAGCATTCATGTTCAAGCTCATCCCCACGCTTGTTGAAGAAATGGGTCAGGCTTATCCCGAACTCGCAGCACAGGAAACGCTCATCTCGCGCGTGATGAAGGAAGAAGAAGAAAGCTTCCTCCGCACACTCGCGACAGGTATCAACCTCCTCGAATCGCTCATCGCTGAAACAAAGAAGGCTGGCAGCACTACACTCGACGGTGAAAAAGCATTTACACTCTTCGACACTTACGGTTTCCCCCTCGACCTCACACAGCTCATTTGCTCTGAACAGGGCATCGCCGTTGACGAAGCAAAGTTCGCTGAGAAAATGGAAGAGCAGAAGCAGCGTGCGCGCAATGCCGCAACGGTAGAAACTGGCGACTGGGTGGTGCTCGCTGAAGGCGAAACAGAATTCAAGGGTTGGGACGTGACAGAACACACTTGCCACATCCTCCGCTACCGCGAAGTGGAACAAAAGAAGCAGAAGTTCTTCGAACTCGTGCTCGACACCACTCCCTTCTACGCAGAAATGGGTGGACAAGTAGGCGACAAGGGGGTGCTCTGCAACGAAGCTGAGACCATCGAAGTCATCGATACCAAGCGCGAAAACAACCTCCCCATCCACGTTGTAAAGAAGCTTCCCACAAATCCTGCAGCTGAGTTTATGGCATGCGTTGACGTTGAAGCACGTCGTGCTTGCGAAGCCAACCACACAGCAACGCACCTCATCGACCAGGCGTTCCGCGAAGTGCTTGGCACACACGTTGAACAGAAGGGTTCATTGGTAACTCCCGGCTACCTCCGCTTCGACTTCTCACACCTCCAGAAGGCAACTGCTGAAGAATAGCGTCAGGCAGAACGTATCGTAACCCGCCGCATCCCCGAAACCATTGCGCTCCAGGATCACCACCACCTCC
>JAZQXH010000036.1:0-75342 GCA_045632745.1 Alloprevotella sp. | reverse complement strand
CTCATCATCGATAAGACCTTCAGTAAACAAACGATTCATCAACATTGCAGCACCAAGAGGAGATGTATAGTTAGAGTAAGCCTTGTTATGGTCAGCCGACATTTCCTCTTCCGTATAAGCTATCTGAAAACTTGAACGAGGGATGAGTGTGGCTATAAAACTATCTGTTTGAGCGACATTAACCATATCCTTAAACATAAGGTTGCTTGCATTGTTATCGCTCTGAGTAAGAGTATAACGCATCAAATCTCTCACTGTCAATGATATGACTGGCCCAGAATAATCTTTCAGCATAGGACTCCAAGTCTTTGGGTCAAGTTTATCCCTATTTATATTTACCAAGGTATCAAGTGAAATTCCTTTATTGTTAAAGTCATTGCAAAGAGCTAATGCCTGATGAACCTTAAACACACTCATCATAGGATAAACACTCTTATTATTGACCTTAACCGTATCTCTGTTATTAACAATAACCGCCACACCAATTTCACCAGGACAAGCCGAGACAATTTGAGAAATGCTATCAGTCAAAACTTCTGTTAATGGAGGATTTGCGCTATCTTTTGTAGCTGATTTATGGAACAATGAAAATACCAAGATGAAGATGCAAACTAAAGCTATACACAAAACTAAAATTTGTTTTTTCTGTTTTTTTTCCATGTTTATATTATTTATATTTGTTTGATGAGGATATTTATTTGCCGACAAAGGTATATAACTTTACTGAAAATATGTTTCTATAGTATAGAAATAAGCAACTGTGCGGAAAATCGAGCAAATAAAAAGTACACATCCATTTCGGAACATATTAGGTAAGTTAAACCTACATCTTATAAAATAAACTAAAAAAGAAAACTTGGCTATTTTTGCTTACTTTATTTTTTGCTACCCCAAAATGATTCATCTTAAATAATACACAAAACGCCCAGTTCTTCATTGTTGGGTGTAAAAAAGGGTGTAAATCTCGTAACAACTTGATTTACACCCTTTATTGCGGAGAGAGAGGGATTCGAACCCCCGGTACCTCTCGGTACGGCAGTTTTCAAGACTGCTGTAATCGACCACTCTACCATCTCTCCAAGAGACCTTCGTGAGTTGGTTTCTTTTAACGAGTGCAAAGTTAGGAGTTTATTTTATTCCGACAAAACTTTTGACAGATTTTTTTATTATTTCTTTAAAATTTTATTGCATTTTACTTGTTATTATCAAATATTGTCAACTGAGCATATCAAACACCAGCGTTTTTGGCATCAAATTGCAATGGAAGCAAAGAGCGCGCACTCTCTATGACATACACCTCTTTTGCACCACACAACAAAATACGTATGGGGGTAGCATAACGATTTTCGGTCTCCAGCAACACCTGTCGGCAAGCTCCGCATGGGGATACGGGCGATAGTGTTATGCTGCCATCGCTATCCATCGCTACGATAGCAATTGCAGAAACTGCATTGTCAGGATAATTTGCATTGGCATAGAAGATGGCACATCGCTCTGCACATGTTCCGGAAGGATAAGCGGCATTTTCCTGATTATTGCCGGCTACGATGATGCCATTATCGAGCATAACGGCAGCACCTACACGGAATTTTGAATAGGGCGCATACGCTCTGGAACAAGCCTCTTTGGCAGCATCGAGCAATTGGCGCTCAGCAGAGGAGAGTTCCTCGCCGGTAGTTTGCAAATATTGAAAGGTGATAGTTGCTGTCTTCATAAAACAAATAAATCTACTACTTTAGAAAAAAAAGGAATCCCCTCTGTCCACTCGCTGCTGAAATAAGCGCTGTGCACAGAAGGGAATTTATCGCTGGTTATGTTATTCGTAAACTTCCACCATCTTCATTTTGCGCACCGCACCCGTAGCGATGGCAGCGCCTGAGAAAATCTCATTTTTGCGATCGATTGTGAAACGACGGAACTTACCTGGCATCTTCAGGAGTTTTGTTTGCTTGCGGTTGAGCGCTTCTTTATCCGTTATCCAATCTTCAGCAGAGAAGCACACATCAGGATTTGCCTCGGTTGAAGGAGTGTCGGTAATGTCGTAGATGTAGCGTATGCGGCGAATTTCGATATTAAACTTACCGTCGTCCACACGACAAATGAGTTGGTAATAGAAACGTGTGCCATCCGTAGAAATCGCGGTACGCTTGAAGTAAAGATATTCTTCAACAGCAGCAACCAGAACACCCTGAATGCTGTCGGCATCCTGTATGCGCGACTGTTCGAGAGAAAATTCGCCTTTGATAATTTCGTCCTCAGTATATTTCTTCAACAGCGAATAGATTTCGCCCTTTGTTTTGTTGGGCACGTCGTAACTCTTGTCGAATACAACCATACCATCCTTTTCGGGCACAGCGCCTGCAAGGTATTTGCTCATATCCTGCTTTTGCGCAAAAACAGTGAGCGAGCAAATTGCAAATAACGTAAAGATAAAATGCTTCATGTTGATTAAGATTGTGTTGGGGTTTTTCATTGCAAAGGTAATGAAAGCTTTCGTTCTGACAAAATCTTAGCATAAGGAAAGAAAAAAAGAACTATCATGAACGAAGCAAAAATAGTAGCGCGTTCACAACCGAAATATTCGCAACGCCTCCACTTATAGCATCACTCTTATAGAAAAATCCCCCACAAAGTGGCGACAGGCGCTCTTCGTGAGGGAGTATAAAATTTTGTTTGTTGAAACTTTAGTCTTAGTTGGCAGCATCTACTGCGCAGTTGAGCGAACCACTTTTGTAGTAGTAATTGCCATCAATGCTGATAGCCTTGCTCTTTACGCCGGTTGCTGAAATCAGGATTTTACCACCATCAAAAGTAAAGTCACCCTTACCCTTAATGCCACGACACTTGCTTTCGTCGGCTGTGCCAGAAGCGTATGTTGTGCCTGTCACGAGGAGGTCAATGAGCGTTGTAGCTGTTGCTTCGTTGATAAGCAAATTGCCATCTACGCTAAGTCCCTTTGTGCCATTACCGCTAACATTGCCACGAATTGTGCCGCCTGAGATAGTCATATCGCCATCGCTCTTGATGCCCTTTGTGTCGTGAGCCACAACATCAAGAATGATTGTGCCGTTTTCAATGAATACTTGTCCGTTGTACTCATCAGCCACATCGTTGGTGAGCGAAACGTCAATACCATCACCGCCGACGTTTTGCATTGTCAGCGTACCACCCTGCATCAAAAGGTATTGGTCAATGTGGAACGCATCGTTTACAGCGCCTGTAACGTTAATGCTACCCGTAAATTCTTCCTTAATCTGCGTATATTCATCGCTGACATAGCCGTGTTTACTATTGCCCTTGATGTGGAGCGAACCGTCGCCAACGATTTCGGGATGACCATTCACGAAGAATGCGCCCTTGTGTGTTCCGCCTGCAGCATCTTCAAAGAAGTTTTCGCCTTCGACTTCGATATTAATGCGCTTACCATTCAGGATGTTGATAGCAGGCATGCTCAATGTGGTGCTCTTAAGCGAAAGCGAATGGAGCACTACGGTAGCCTTATATTCGCCCTCCATTGTGAAGGAACCAGCTTCGCTCTGTCCTGATAGATGATAGACAACTTCCTTTTGCAGCGCTGCATTTGCCGTGATGCTGACGTCACCGCCCGCCACATCAACAGTCAAATAGGGGGCGAGGTCGCCACTCAGGCAAACTGTTGCGCCCGATAAAGAATAATCGACGCTTACTGTGAGCGGTTTCACCTCTTGGTCGGTAATCGCCATCTGCGTAATCGTGTTGACAGCATATGCAGTTCCGGCTATGGTCAAGGCCTCGGCATCGTCTGAAACGAGCACTTCGCCAATTGTCTGAACATCATAAAGTACACTCACATTGCCACGCTTCAACTCAAGCGTTTGAGCCGCCAATGTTCCTACCATGAGAAACAATGCTGAGAAGAGAGTCAGTCGTTTCATGGCAGCAACACTTTTTGAGATTTATCACCTACGCGCACAATATATACTCCCTTGGGCAATGAGAGTGCACGCGATTCCATGTCATTGCGCTGCTTCACGAAACTGATAAGACTGCGACCATCAAGCGTAGCAACGCTCACCTTTGTTTGAGCGGGCGCAGTGACAACAATTCCTTCGCTGGTAAGCATTGCCTGTTTACCATCAGTAGTAACAGCATTGATAGCAGTAGGCGTACTGGCAAAGAAGAACGACTTGATATCGCTCAACTGAAATTCTGCAGTTTCGCCGTCTGTATTGGTTTGCATTAATCCGTTGCTGAACGTGATAAGCGTTTGCTTCGAAATCTTAACACTCTTTTCATGCCCGTTCTTGGCACGCAGCGTTAAGTAGTCGTACTGCGCATAGAGGTTTGTACCTACTATGAGCAGCAGCAAACTAAGAAAAATTCGTTTCATAGTTTAGTTTTGTTTATTTAGAATTTGAATTTATAACCGAGTTTAAACACGTGGAGATTGGGGTCGTCTTCATAATGCCCGTCATCGAAGATATAGGCAGCAGAAACCGACTGCTTCTTATTTATCTTCCATTCCACTCCTGCTGTGATACGCGCACCGGCTGTTGCCATAGCTTCCTGCAGACTGCTCTTGAGTTCGTAAGACACAGAGGGTGTGAGTTTACAATTGGGTATATCGTATTCCACTTCAAAACGCGAACGCAACTGGTGATTGTTCTTATGTCCTTTATGATCTTCGGCAAATTCACGTTCAATCCATTGATATCCCCCAAAATCATAACTCTCACCAGAGTATCCACCGGGCACTTGTTCGCGATAGCGTATGCGGTCAATATCTGTTGCCACAGAGTGGGTGAACTGATAGCGCTCACGCAATGCCACTGTAAAGCGACCAACCTTCCACTTTCCCGTAAGGTCAAAAGTAAAACGATGTTTGTCGCGACGAAAAGCCTCATCAACATTGAATCCTTGAAACTTTCCATCATCCTTATCGTAGTCCTTCTTGGCTTCACCACGACTGAGGTCTGAAATACATTGGTAAGTGACTCCTGCCTTCAGCCAATCGAGCACTTTATACGAACCTCCGAGCGTCACACGCCAACGCGAAACTTCGCCCACATTGTCGTTAAAGCGAAAATCCACCCCTCCTGAGAGGTCGAAACGCTTGTTAATTTTCTTTTCAAGTTCAAGTTCTGTCCAAATGCCCATTTCGTCCTTTTGAGCAAATGTTGGCAGCGCAATCAATGCTGTCATTGTTGCAAGTAGTAGTTTTTTCATTTTCATAACAATAAAGATTTAAGGTTTTAGTAAGGTTGAATCAATATAAGGATTGACGAACACCGTGTTCTTTAACAACAGAATCGTCGTACTTATTCCAAAGGCAACTTAAGCAAACGGTCCACAGACTTTATGCGCTTGCAAGGATCCACATAGAACACACGCAACATTGCCATATCCGTAAGAAAATCCACAGAACCCACTTCTACACGCGTCACCTTGAGTCCCAAGCGTTCTTCAAGGTCTTTCACGAGTTCATCGTGGCACTCGGGCTTGATGAGTTCGATGTTGTCGTACTTCACATACTTGCATCCCTGATTGTAAGCCGAGTGGAAATTTTCCGCCAACCACACAACACCGATAAAGACCACATTAATGATAATTTGGTCCAAGAATGTCAGTGCACCTGTGCGTCCGTTGAGCACAGAAAGCGCAATAAGGAAGAAGAGATACGTCATCTCGCGAATGGGCACACTCTCCGTGCGGTAACGAATAATTCCAAAAATTGCAAACAAACCTAACGCTGCGCCTACCATACCAGCATCCGACATATCACCTGTACCTCCCTGACCCATGAACAAAAATATGAGCATGAAGATACTTACTGACAAGAGGATAAACGTAAAGTAATAGTCTCTACGCTGCCCCTTGGGATAATAGAAGAAATGAATGATGCTCCAAACTGTAGCACAGTTTATCAGCAAACTCACTAACAAATCAAGAATGGTGAAATTAGTAGCTAAAAAATCAAGCATGATATTCAATTTTTAGGTTTAAGAGAAGCAATGATTATGCGCTGTCTCGATGATGACTGTATTTATTTTTTTGAAACAATTTTTTCGTATCGGTGCAAGCGTTTCTTAAAGCGATTTTGCTTGAGCGAATCGTTTGTTATAGCCGACCCTATGCAATACTTACTGAACCCGCTTGGCTTTATGCGCAAAGTCTTGAGCATTTTCATCACGGGCGAAACCACACGTCCATCGCGCTTAAGTTCGATAATGACGATATTGGGATATACAGTTCGCTCGCCAGTTTCGTGGTTAAAGAAATGGAGGTCAAAATCAATCGTAAGGCGTTCCGTTTTATCACGATTCACGAGCGTGATGCGGCGAAACTGATTTTCAATTGTCGGAACAATCGTGTCAAAAGTATAGTGCGTTTGTTCCTTCAAGAAATCTTCGCCCATACGAGTTTCTATAACAGCCTCGAAGTTAGGAATCGCAATGCGATTCTTTCGCGTTTTGCCATGATTATCCTTTTTCTTTATCTCCAGAAACGAATGTCCCGAATCCAAATAAGTTCGTGCTCTCACCTTCGTACGGGGAAAGTGTCCACAATGATGCTGTCTGAACATTTCATGCGTATCGGGGGTGTCCCAATAGAGCGTTCGGTAACCGGCATAGCGTTTATCACCGGCTGACTGCACATAATATTGTTCTACCGTAAGACTTAGCAATCGTTTCAGTTGCTCTACGTTTGTGACAAACTTAGTATCCGTACGCTTCATCAAGCGCACAGACTTCATTTCTTCAAGCGTAATGGGTGGCATCTGCTGAAGAAGTTTGTCAATGGTATTAAGGTCTGCAATCATTACTTTTGCAAAAGTACGGGATTTTTTCTTATTTATGATAATAATAACATTTTTTTACTCTTGCTAAATTAAGACTACCACGCTTGCTCATATCCTCAAAATAAAAAACCGAATTTATGGAAACACGAAACCATCCTTTATATTTGAATATCTCAAAAGAGGATAATCACTCATTTTCAGTCCTGTAGTATTCCATTCCTCGCTATAGCAGAAGACTGCAGGCCCCGGATAAATTAGTTGTTGCGGTGCACTTTCTACTTTCTGAAAAAAAATGCCGCGCTCTTCCATCATGCTCTGAAACGTGTGGTTGTGACACTGAATGCGCACTACCTTACTTTGTTTCAATACGTCCGTCAAATAATTCACCTTCGAGCGATGCATTTGCATAAGCAACAGAGCGACTCCACCTATAACGAAGATATTAATGGTCATCACAGACACCACAGCAACCTTAAAACCACGCTTTTTTCCCGGCACATACTTAAAAAAATGAAGCACAGCACAAACAGGAATTAAATAAGTAAAAGGTGTAAAGCGCACCCACCAGCCATTAGGCAACACAAATAAAGAGAGCACAAGAAGCACTATAATTACTAAACATCGGAATGTTGATGCAGGAGAGGAGCGCCATGTTAGTAGCAACAGGATTGGAGTAAGCAGTAGCAACTCTATAAAAAATACGCCACAACCACCCATGCGCACATCCGCTTTGCCCGATGCAATGATACTTTGCGCATCTGGAACAAACTTATGCTTAGCTTCGACACTGCCTTCGTCCGGACGAGAAAAGAGCGACTTAACAACCGCCTCTACTCTGCCACAATCCGCAAGTGCTTCTGCCTGAACCACCTCCACATCTACAGCCTTCTCACCCATAAACGGATGCAACATGTGGTATCCCTGTTGCAAGTGTGTAACGTAAGGATGATAACCCAATATTAACAGTCCAAACAGACCTCCAACTATAGCACTGCGAAAAAGATTTGACACCTTCTTCATCTCCTTCCTATGTATCAAAAAAAGGAATGCAACAAGATAAAAGACACTTACCCAAAATGCAACTGTCAATTTGGTCGCCACAGCCAACGAAACTACCATGACAATTACTAAAGAAATTTCCTTTCCATTTAACGAACACTTCTGAGAAACCTTTATTCCTATCGCATACAAGTAGATACTAGAAAAACTGATCAACAGATAAGCATAGAGCGTAAAGTCTACATAATACGTAAATACTTGTGAAAGTGTTACGGGCGAAAGCGAAAGTAAAACAGCCAACCAAAATTTAACAAAGCCACCATATTTATCTGTTAAGTATATCTTCAAAAAGGAATACACAAAACAAAACGAAGAAACAACCAACAATATGTTAACGGCCTTTCCGCACTCTATGTTTCCAACGAATTTAGCAAATATTGCACAAAGCGTTTCCATCGCCTTGGGATAATGATCTACAAAGGAACTACATCCCCATTCTGCTGTATAAGGACAATGTGGTTCGTACACGGGGTTCCACCCCTTCATCAACGAACGAATAATAGGCTGATGATAAGACTGCCCATCGTACGCATAATCGTACACATATCCGCCAATCAATAAGGACAATGCAACAATCAACAAAACCGACAAATATAATCGCGCAGATTGACGAAAACAAAAGCCTCCCCACTTTCTGCCCAACACAATCGAAGACAAAATCGTCAGGACAATGCCCAACGGCAATGTCCATTGAGCTAACGCAACACCCATCAACTCCATAATCTTTCCACACGTCAAAATTATAAAGAGCAAAAACAAAAGGGTGTAGCCTATAGAAAGCGTAAAATCTTTCTGCATAAAAAAAGATTGTTTAATTAATTCTACATGTTGAACTTAAAACAGAACTAAACTAAAGTTGTTTAAACTTTACTCATTTACCTTCTAAACATCGCAGGCAAAAGGTAAATTATGAGTATTCCCTTCCACTGCGCAAAAGCATCAACACTACAGGCACGCCAAAAAGCGGGGTGAGTGTATTGATAGGCAAGACTGAGTAGTCCGACACCGAACGTGCTAAAACATTGCAACACAGAGCAAGGCAACTTCCACCCAAAAAACAAGCAGGAATCAGTTTGCGATGATTTCCTGTCCGAAAGAGCAAGCGCACACCATAGGGAACGGCAAGTCCGATAAATCCTATGGGACCACAAAATGCTGTAACCGCTGCTACTACTATGCCAACCCAAAACAATAAACTCGTTCGAGCAAACACAATGCGCACACCCAGATTCTGAGCATAAGCATCGCCCAACATAAGAGCATTCAGATGCTTTGAAAGCACATAGATTCCGCCTACTCCCAATACCACACTCGCTGAGAGCAGAGGCAAATTTGTCAAAGGAATTCCGGAAAAAGTCCCCAGTCCCCACACAACATAAGTCTGAACTCCCTGAGCGGAAGCAAAAAAACTAAGTATCGCAATTACTGCTGATATCGCAAAACTTATCATAACTCCTGTTATTAACAACTGCAAAGTGCCTCGCATAAGCTGCGCACTCATCATCAGCAACAACATCACAAGCATTGCTCCGACAAACGCCGCAACCAACACGAACCAACGCCCCATCAGTAAAATTTCGCCAATCGAAAAACTTCCACCACAAACCAACATCGCAACCGCTACACCCAAACTCGCACCAGCATTGACGCCCAACAACGACGAGTCGGCAAGCGGGTTGGAAAACAATGTTTGCATCACCAGCCCCGCAACAGCAAGTCCACCGCCCGAAAGCAATGCCACCACTGCTTCCGGCAAACGGGAGTGCAACACAATCAAAGCCACCTCCTCTGCAGTAGATTGCCCCATAAACAACGCAACAACTTCTGCTACAGGAATATCAACGCTCCCTACAAAAAGATTTATCACAAACAGGAGCAACATCAAAACTATTAAACAAATCATTCTTGAAGAGGTTGAAAATAAGCACTATCTGCAACTACAGTTTCGTCTTTCACAAAAAGTTTTACCAATTCACTCAACAATAAATGTGGTTGAAACGGTATGCGCTCATAATAATCCGCCTGCAAAGTATTACAAGCATAAATCCGACGCTCTTTCCAAGGTTTCAACGTTGTAAAAAGCAAATCCTCACGTTCGAGCAAACAATAAGTCAAAGCCGAACTTGAAGCATACTTTATGAGCCAAACATCCGCACTACGCCCTTCATTCAGCACACGTTCGCGACTCATCGCCATACTACCCATGCCCTCGCTTGAAGCAAAAACATAGTCAGCACCAGCATCCTTCATGAGTGTCCCTAAATAACTTTTCCCGGCAGGCACATACCAAGCGCTCCCCTGCGGAAAATCAAGAAGGAGGCGTGGGCGAATATTTTGCTGCTCGACACTTGCTGCGACAGATAGATATTTTTCTTTTGTTACAGCAAACAAAGAATCAGAACGTTGTTCACAATCAAAAAGCAAACCAAAAAACTTCATCCACTCTGCCCTGCCAAGAGGATGTGTTTCCATATAATCAACACACTCTACAATAGGCAACCCTATCGCCCTTAATCCGGCAGTACTGACGTCTTGCAAAGGTGAAACAAACAAAGCATCCGCCCCTAACGAAACACAACGCTCCATATTAAATTGCACACTACTCCCTGCATCAAAAAGCAATGAGTCGGCAATGCGTTTGCGCAAATCATCACTGATGACATAATCCACATCGCATAGGCCTACGACTTTATTTTCCACACCCAAAAGTTGCGCCAAATAAGCATGTACTGCATTATGCATCACGGCGCGCTCAACAGGTGTGCGAATCAACTCGCCCTCCGGCAGATCATCGGGCAATGTGTCTGTTTTGGACACTAAAACATAGCGGACTAAAGACGTTGAAGGTTGCCAGGGATTTTTTATCGTTACAAGTTTAATATTTTCTTGACGTTCAATCTGCAACCATGTAGCATATTGAAGAGTGTCGGCTGCAAACGAACCATTCTTATTACTCACACGTTTGCATGAAGCACCTACCACACACAGCAACAAGCACATCACAGACAACCTCGCAATGCTAAAAAATAACTTTCTACACATACCTATTCCTCCTCTACTTTCGCTGGCATCGATAAACAAACAACGAAACACCACACGACACCAACCACAGTATGCCACCAACAGAATACTTCAGAATATTCTCACATGTATAGAGCATACGGACAACACACTTAGCAACAACAAAATCAGAATTAACACATGATAAAAAGTAGTCCTTTCTACGACATAGCCATAGCGCAGGCTATATACAATATTGGTAACAACGAGGTCATTGGAATTAGCCTATAGTTTACCCCTATAATCCTGTGTTCCTTAATGTATGTCGGATAGAATAATTGATAAGGCACTATTTTTTGTTTCTACTACAACGAACATAACCCGAAGGTCGCCACTCATCCTAAACCATCGGCAGTGAGTGACCGTTTATCTTACGATACAAATCGAGCGCATATACGTCTGTCATGCCCGAAATATAGTCGAGCACAGCCATCATTCGTTCAAAAAAGATGGGCGACGACATTTCGTAGTGCGACGACACTTGCTGCAATATCAATTTACTATATGCCTTTTCAGGATGTTCCACAGCCTCGGTCAAAAGATCGAGCAATGTGTAGATAATATGGTAACCTGAGAGGTCGATATCCGTAACAGATTTTGATTGATAAATCCGCTGCACCGCCACGCGTTCACAACTTTTGTAAGCTTCAAAAAGTTTGGGTGGAAGATGATTGATAAGCGACCCTGCAAAAGTTCCGTTTAGGATTTCGGACTCATGCTCTACAAAAATTTCGACGCACGCACGCTCCAAAGCATTGATAACACACGAACGGAGATACACAATTTGGTCATCTACATCCGTGTCTGAAGCATAACTTGCCATCAGTTGCTGCTGCTCATCCTCTTCAAAGAAGCCCAGGAACAGCTGCAATGTTTCGTCCGACGACAGCAACTTCAACTTATGAGCATCCTCAATGTCCATTATCTCATAGCAAATATCATCTGCCGCCTCAACGAGATAAACAAGGGGATGACGCGCATAGCGTTCCATGCCATCAGCGCATTCCATGCAAGGAATGCCCAGTTCTTCAGCAAGACGTTTGTAAGTTGCCCGCTCGCTGTCAAAAAATCCGAATTTCGATTTTGCCGCACCGGCTATCGAAGAATAGGGGTATTTAACAATCGATGCCAACGTAGCATACGTCATTACAAATCCTCCCTTACGGCGCCCGTTAAACTGGTGCGTAAGCAAGCGAAGCGTGTTGGCATTACCATCAAAATTGATAAGGTCAGCCCATTGCTCTGTAGTCAAGCGCTGCCCATCGGGTGTAACGTAGTCCTTAAACCGACTTCCTCGGCCTTCTGCAAAGAAACTTCGAATGGCCTTTTCGCCCGAATGTCCAAAAGGCGGATTTCCCATGTCGTGTGCCAAACATGCCGCCGAAACAATCGAACCAATGGCAGGAAGCGAAGACTTTTCCAACTCTGGATGGCGCACAAGCAACTCCTCTGCTACATCACTTCCCAACGACCGCCCGACACTCGCCACTTCAAGGCTGTGCGTCAGTCGGTTATGCACGAAGATACTTCCCGGAAGTGGAAATACCTGTGTCTTATTTTGCATTCGGCGGAATGCGGGCGAAAATATCAGTCGGTCGTAGTCACGCTGAAATTCTGTGCGGCGCTCACTAAGAGCTTTATGTGCGTCTTCTTTACCAAAACGCTTATGCGAAAGTAGTTGCTGCCAATTCATGATTCGACAAAAGTAATTAAAATTGAGCAGTTCCCACCTACTTTCTCATATAAAAAAGAAAAAATCAGTTGTTTTTTCTTATTTTTGCACATTAATAATATAAGTTGTACAGTCATTCAAACTGTATAATCTTTCAACCTCATACTTCAATCAAAAAAGTAAACATTTATTTTCTATCAATCATGCAAGTCAATATTGTCAACAACTCCCACCATCCTCTCCCAACATACGCCACCATCCAAAGTGCCGGCATGGACCTTCGTGCCAACCTCGAAGCCCCCATTACGCTCAAGCCGCTCGAACGCACACTCGTTCCTACCGGACTTCACATCGCCCTGCCTCAAGGTTTCGAAGCACAAGTGCGACCTCGCTCAGGACTCGCCATCAAGAAAGGAGTCACTGTGCTCAACACGCCCGGCACAATAGATGCCGACTACCGCGGCGAAATCAAGGTAATACTCGTTAATCTCTCAAACGAAGACTTCGTCATCGAAGATGGTGAACGCATTGCACAAATGGTCATTGCACGCCACGAAACTGTAGAATGGCAGGCTGTTGAAATTCTCGACGAAACAGAGCGCGGAGCCGGAGGCTTTGGTCATACGGGGAAGAACTAAGCGCTTCCACATCAATCATTCATCGCTATTTTGCCCGTCCATTCATCAACAATTATCAATGATGACCAAACGCTCCGTTCTTTTTTTCATAATAGCACTATTCCTTTTGGCTTCATGTTCCAGCTGGAAAACAGTGGCAAAACAAAGCACCACACCAGTTCTTACAGCCGAACAAAAAGCCGAATTCAATGCATTTTTCTTAGAGGCACTCTGTATGCAACACGCAGAAAAGTATGCCTCTGCCTCAGAATTGCTTAAAGCCGCCCTGCTCATTGATTCCACAGCATCCGAAGCCCATCTCACAATGGCGGAAGTAATCGATGCCGTGCGTTCACCAAGAGACACTGCTATTTATCAAAAAATGATGGAGCATCTCAGACTGGCGGCACACTACTCCCCCAACACGCCCACCTACTTTGAAAAGTATTCGTCCAAATTATTGGAAAAAGGAAAATACGAAGAAGCGCTTCCTTACCTGGAACGATTAGCAGAACTCTCTGCCACCTCTAAACTCTACTACGACCTTGCAAAAACCTACGCGAAACTACAGCGCTACAGCGAAGCACACAAGGCGCTCGACCACGTGGCAAATATGGAAGGTGAAATTTACCCCGTAATTGAAGCGCGTGCGCAACTTTACGAGGCGCAAGCCGATACGACGCAACTTTTTGACTACCTCGAGAAAGTTGTTGCAAATAATCCCGATGACTCCCAAATATTCCGACTACTGATTGTCAATGCCATGGAACACGGCAGAGCGGATTTTGCCGAAAAGGAAATTCTGCTGCGCCTCAAGGATAGTCCTCAAAATCCCGACTACCAAATAGGGTTATACTACGTCTATTCAATTTACAAACCCGATAAGGAAGACGAAATGTGGGACATTCTTCAACGCGTTGCCAACAACAATTTGATTGAAGAAAATTTCCGCGCCGAAGTCCTGGACAATCTGGCTGAGCATTTAAGGACGCAAAACAAGCCACTCGACAAACTCTACGACATCTTCGATTCTGCCATCAATTCCCCCTTAAAGTCGGGAATCATTCCTGCTACATACTACTTCTTATTAAAAAAGCAGAACGCAACAACCGAACGCATGCTCCCCGTCTTAGAGCGCATCATTGAAATTGAGCCTGAAAGCGAAACGACCTATCGCATGATTATCCAGCTGTGCCACGAAAACAACGATATTGAAAAAATCATCGAACTTTGCCACAAAGCACAACTCTACATGCCCTCCGAACTGCTCTACTACTATCTCGAAGCACATTATCAGTATAAAGAACTTCATGCCGACGGAGTAATAGAAATTCTGGAGCGCGGACTCAAAAACAACAAGGATGAAGACACCGATTTACACGTTGATGTTTACAACTATCTGGCAGATTGCTACTTCGAAATCAACGAATCACAAAAGGCATTCGCGTATTACGAAAAAACTTTAGCTATCGACTCCTTTAACGTCCAAGCGCTCAACAATTACGCCTACTACCTTTCGCTCCTCGACGAACGTCTTGACTATGCCGAAGAACTGGCAATCCGAATGCTCAAAGCTGAGCCCAACAACCCCACCTATCTCGACACCTACGCCTGGATTCTCTTCAAACAAGAGAAGTACACCCAGGCACAAATCTATATCGACAAGACACTCGAACATGCCGACAAAGAAGACTACGAATCTTCCGTGCTCTTCGACCATGCTGGCGACATCTACTTGGCGTGTGGCGAAAGACAAAAAGCATGTATCCATTGGATAAAAGCTTTCGAACTCACTCAAGACCCCGATGAGCGAAAAACAATCCATAAAAAAATCAAACGCTACGCACGTCCACCGATTAAAATTCCCCAATTATGAAACAACTACTCAAATACGCTTGCCTCGTGGCGTTGCTCGCCCTTGCCGGATGTAAGACATCAAAGGACGCTACATCCTCCTCTGCGCCATCGCCCAAACAGGAAGCATACATTCAGCAAATTGCAAAAAAACAATTGTCTGCACCCACGCTCACGGCAAAAACCGAAGTCAAATTGCAACTCAACGACAAAGCCTTTACGCTCAACGGAACGCTCCGCATGAAGCACGACGAAGTGGTGCAACTCTCGCTCACATTTTTCGGATTGGAAGTGGCGAAATTAGAGTTTTCGCCCGAGAGCGTACTCGTTATCGACCGAACTAACAAGCGCTATGCGCGTGCTACCTACGACGAAGTCAGTTTTCTGCGCGAAGCTGGACTTGATTTCTACACATTGCAAGCCATTTTCTGGAACGAGCTTTTCATTCCCGGAACCAAAGATGTAACAACCGGTTTGTCTGAATTCAAAGTGCAAAAAGCGGGCAACGAAACACTCTTACTCCTGCAATCCAAGCCCAAACTCAACTACAGTTTCCGCACCGAAACAGCCAACGCACGCCTCATCCAAACAACGGTCTCACCGAAACAAGGGACTGCCGGCGTATTCTGCAACTACGACAACTTTAAGGACATAGAAAAAGCGCAATTCCCCACACACATAGCCTTAGGCATAACTACTAAAAACGCGTTAGGACTGACGCTCAACCTTTCGCGCATCAACGTAGGCGAAGATTTTACGACACACACACAAATCTCTTCGCGCTACACGCAAATTTCGAGCGAAGACCTCCTTGGTATTATTTCTAAAATGATGCCATAAATCCTACTCCGAGACCGAACACCAACAAAATCACAATGCACAAACTCCTCCTCCACATACTCATATTGTTACTGCTGCCGATGGATGCCCAAGCGCAAACATCTGCGGAAATCAAAGCTTTGCAGCAAGAGCAACAGACTTTGAAAAAACAACTGGCGGATTCCGAACGACTGCTCACAAGTACCAAAAACGATGTGCAGTCGCAACTGAGTAATCTCATGATGATTGAAGGACGCATTGCGAAGCAACAAAACTATGTGCAAAAGTTGGAAACAATCGTCAAAGACTTAGGACGAAACATCAAGCAGCAACAATCCGAAATCAATCGACTCACTGCCGACCTCAACGTGTGCAAAGCGCAATTCCAAAAAGCAGTTGTTTACATGTTTCGAAACAAACTGACACAAAGCACGTGGCAATTCGTTTTCAGCGCAAAGGACTATCGCACCATGTACAAACGCCTGCGCTACGTGACTGAATACTCTAAATATCAGCGCGCACAAGGCGAAATTATTAAAGACAAGGAAAAGAAAATCCGGGAAGAGCAGGAACAACTGAAGCGCAAAAAACGCCAACAAGAGTCGCTCCTCAAGGAAGGAAAGAAGGTCAGAGCAGAACTGCAGTCGCAACAAAAGGACCGCCAGACTACTGTCAACAAACTTAAGAAACGACAAAAACAACTCACCAATACCATTGCCCAGCAACGCAAAAAAAATCAGCAACTGAACAAGCAAATCGAAACGCTGATTCAAAAAGAAATTGCCGAAGCTGAGCGCAAACGTAAGGAAGCAGAGCGATTAGCCAAGAAGGCTGGCGCTGCATCCAACCAGAAAACCCAGAAGCTGAAAGAGGACGTTGCAGCACAAAACAAACTGGCAGCGACTTTCGAGGCTAACAAAGGAAAATTCTCTGCGCCCATCACCGGAGGATATGTCATTTCTGGCAAATTTGGCAAATATAGCGTTGAAGGATTGAAGGGCGTGCAGCTCGACAATAAGGGCATCAACCTTACTGGAAAGAAGGGAGCCAAGGCACGAACAATATTCGACGGCACCGTCACCGCCATCTTCAAACTCGGCGGCATGTATAATATCATCGTTTCGCACGGCAAGTACATGACCGTCTATTGCAACCTTACAAACGTCAGTGTCAAGCAAGGACAAAAAATCAAGACTCACCAAACACTCGGCACCATCGCCACCGACGATGGAGGCAATGCAACACTTCAGTTCCAAATCAGATTGGGCAAAAACAAACTCAATCCACTCAATTGGATTACGCGCTAACCCGAATTGCTCTATCCTAAGGAAGACATATTCACCTCTAACTCTTCCCTACCCCTAACTCAGAACCACCTCACCGATGGAAAATACGTTTTCCCCGTTCGCACGACCACTCTACGTAATGCTAAAGCCCATAGGCTCGCGTTGCAATCTGGCTTGCGACTATTGCTACTATCTTGAGAAAGCCCATCTCTATCCCGAACAAGGGCAACAAACGCTTACCGACGACTTGCTCGAAGAGTTCGTCAAGCAATACATCGGTTCGCAAACGCAGCGCGAAGTGCTCTTCACGTGGCACGGCGGCGAACCGCTTATGCGTCCGCTCGACTTCTACAAGCGCGCTGTGAAATTGCAGCAACGCTACGCTGAGGGACGCATCATCAGCAATTGCATTCAGACCAACGGCACGCTGCTCACAGACGAATGGTGCGAATTCTTCAAATGCGAAGGTTGGTTAGTGGGCGTGTCGATCGACGGGCCGCAAGAGTTTCACGACGAGTACCGCCGCAATCGCACAGGGCTTCCATCCTTCCATCGCGTCATGCAAGGCATACGCTTGCTCAACAAGCACGGCGTGGACTGGAACGCCATGGCTGTTGTCAACGACTTCAACGCCGACCACCCGCTCGAATTCTATAATTTCTTCAAAAGCATCGGCTGCCAATACCTGCAATTCACACCCATCGTTGAGCGAATTTGTCCGCACAAGGACGGACGCCACCTTGCAAACATCAAGGACACCTGCGCCGACCTTACGCTCACCGACTTCTCCGTCAGCCCCGAACAGTGGGGCAACTTCCTCTGCACCATCTTCGACGAATGGGTGCGCAAGGACGTGGGCCGCATGTTTGTACAAATCTTCGACGCCACGCTCTGCAACTGGGTGGGCCACCCACCTGGCGTATGCACCATGGCAAGCACATGCGGACACGCAGCCGTCATGGAGTACAACGGCGACGTCTATAGTTGCGACCACTTCGTATTTCCTGAATTCAAATTGGGTAACATCAAGGACACGCCCCTCGCCACAATGCTCTATTCAGCCCGACAAACGGAGTTCGGAGCCATGAAGACGAACGCCCTCCCCAAGCAGTGCAAGCAGTGCGACTTCCTCTTTGCCTGCAACGGCGAATGTCCGAAGAACCGCTTCGCACGCACTCCTGATGGCGAACCGGGACTCAACTACCTCTGCCGCGGTTACTACCAATACTTCCAGCACGTGGCGCCCTACATGGACTTCATGAAACACGAACTCGCAGCCGGACGCCCGCCGGCAGGAATCATGGAAAAATTTCGTCAACCATAAACAATCTCCCTCCCTATGCTCAATAAAATCAAAACAAATTGCGAACCACTCCGCCACCGCCAATGGTGGCTATCGTGGATAGGCGTACTCGTAGGCTGTAGCGTCATGGCAGCAGGTTTTGTGTACTTCATCAATCCCTACAACATCGTACCCGGAGGCGTGTATGGCACGTGTATCGTGCTCCACTCCATCTTCCCCGAAATCCTTGTAGGTACGTTTGGCTACATGCTCGACATCCCCCTCATGCTCCTGTCGCTCGTGCTCCTTGGTTCAAAACTGGGCGGACGCACCATTGTCGCAGCGCTTTTCATGCCCACCATCATGAACCTCATGACCCGTCTGTCCTACCCCGCTGAAGCAGTGCAAAGCCTTGACCCCGCCATGCTCTTGGGCGGCTGCATCGACCTGAGCCCCGACCTGCTGCTCACCTCCATCATCGGCGGTGCACTCATCGGCTTGGGCGGCGGCATCGTAGTGCGCAGCCAGGCAACGACAGGCGGCTCGGACATCATCGCCATGATACTATATAAATATTGTCACATCCGATTCAGCAACGGCATTCTGCTCGTTGACAGCATCGTTGTGCTATTAGGACTCATGGTGTTCGGCTTCGGCATCGGGCTCGACACCGAAACCACCTCGCCCTCACTCCTGCTCTCGCTCTACTCGCTCATCGCCATCTTCATCACCTCCAAGGTGCTCGACTACGTCATCAACGGACGCAAGGACGACAAAATCCTCTTCGTCATCAGCGAACGCCCCATTCAGGAGCTCCGCAACTTCATCCTCAACGACCTCGAACGCACCGCCACCATCATCAAGAGCGAAGGCCTTTACAGCGGCACGAATAAGGAAATGCTCTTCATCGTAGTGAGCTACAAAGAAGTGAGCGGCATCAAACTCAAAATCAAAGAAGCCGACCCCACCTCCTTCGTAGTCGTAACCGATGCCTACGACACCTTTGGCGAAGGTTGGAAAACTCTCCCCGAAGCCCACGAACTACAACCCGAATAAAGCAACGCTCAGGAAAACGAAAATACGATATAAGAAACAAAGAGGGTGTGTCAAAATACTAAATTTTGGCATACCCTCTTTAGTTGTATTAGAGTGAGTAAAATGCAAGGCGCTGAAATTGAGGACGAAGAGAGTGACCGAAGTACATGAGCAAGTCTCAAATTGATGAGCAACGCAGCAGTTTGCTCATTATGACACACCGCCTTATTGTTAACAAAATAATAGCATTTCACGGTAACACGTATTCTACATACCCAAAATCTAACACTACACTATCTTTTCTAACAAAATCACTATCGATAGGTTAATTAACGAGTTTTAACATAATTGATATTTATCAAGAAATGCACAGTTTTAACAAAGTTTATATTTTGCGGCTTAAATTGTTAAATATTGTATATAATTTTTGCAATTTTTGAGCTAATTTTTCTTACCTCAAAGGAAAAAAATTTTTCTTCAAAGGAAGTTTTTCTTTCTTCAAAGGAAAAATTTCCTATGTTTGAGGAAGTTTTCAGGAGGAAGGCACAAAAAAAGGGGGGCTGCGTAGCCCTCCTTTTCTTTATGCAAATATACAACTAAATTTAGCGATTTCCAAATCTGCATTTCGCACTGTTTTTACAAAAGTTAACAAATTCGCAATGTTTTTGCTATTTCATATCTTGCAAAAAGTAGTACTTATTACCAATGCTGTTTTAAGGACGAAAATCGAAATGCTCGAAAATAATCAAAACAAGATTTTCAGTTCTGTATATTACGAGATGGCTGCTGAAGCAAGCCTACAATTGAGGAATAAGGAAAGACTTGTTGCTCATGCTTACCCCAACCCAATCCGCACTTTCAGAAACTACGTCCTTCAGTACCTCTACCTTTTACAAATAGGCAGGTGAGGTACGAGGGGCGAGGTATTACTTGCCCGCTTGATGTTGTAACGTATGGATTTTTACGTGCGCTGTGCTACGCGCATTGTTTTTCGCCTCATCCAATAGTCCTATCGAACAACCAAGATTTTGCCTGCCACCGCAGTTCCTCCATCAGACGTAGATATGAGTACGTAGTAGATGCCGGAACCTGCAATTTTGTTTGCAAACGTTCTTCCATTCCATTGCCACATGCCGCCCACGGATGTGCCGCCCGCTATGACTTGTCCGCCTGCTGTTGCGATTTTGATGTCCGCATCGGAAGTAAGCCCCTTGATAGTGACGTTGCTGTTCATTTCAGGTCGCAAGGGGTTGGGATATATCTCAATATTGCTTTCTGAAAGCGAGGCAGCCGGCGCTGTCGCATCGCTCTTGTAGGAAACGAGCCCTTTGTCGGTCCCAATCATCACTTCGCCTGTTGTAGGATGAATTGCGAGGCTGTTAATTGTGTTGGAAGGAAGAGGCGAATTTTCCTTTGTAAAATGATGGATAGTTTCGATGCCATCCGCACTCACGAGATAAAGTCCATTGCTTTCCGTACCAATCCACTTGCGGTTGCCGCCATCGACTGCAATGGCTGAAATGGGAGTTCCGCTGAGGAGGTAATCGGCAAGGTTTGTGCCGTCGTTGCGAGGCACTTTGATTTGCGTAATAAGGTAGTCGTCGTTAAACCATTCATCGGGGTCTTCGATTACAAAAAGTCCTACGCTTGAGCCCACCCAGATAGCGCCGTTATGGTCTTCGGCAATGCTATAAATACCATTGAATTCGTAACTTGTTCCGTCCTGATTGGTTACCTCACTTCTGAATTTATAGATATCATCGTTCGTATTGCTGAGTGAGCCATTATAGTCGAATGCGAGCAATCCACTTGTGTGAAATTCCACTGTTCTTCGTGAGCACACCCATAGACGACCTTTTCTATCAAAAAGCGTTTTTTCCAAAGTTGGGGCTTTCTGAATTGGTTCAAAACCGAACTTCTGCCATGTGCCATCGTTCTTCAGCACGACAATAGAAGAGTCCACCTGATTATTAACCATCCAAAGATTACCCTCGCTATCATAGTTAAGCCCATCGATGCGCACATAGTTCTTACTGCTTGAAGCCGAAAGTAGAGGAGAATTGTCGTTTGAATAATAAGTTTGGAATTGTCCATCCTTAAAAACAAAAAGTCCAACACGCGCCGCCGAAGCGATGTGCATTGTAGGGTCAGACGGATGCTGCACTACGCTTGTAATGTCTTGGTACTTTCCGCCTGTTGCTTCTGCTATACCTTCTTCCTGGAAGATGGTCCATGCATCGTTTTCGTAATACATTACGGTCCCCGGGAAGTGCGTTTTATCGTAAGGGTCGAGTTTTCCGCCTCCCACGAGCAGGCGCTCACCAACATAATTTAAGTAGTAACATATATCACGCTTGGGACCATAACCACCAATGTATGTGCCGGTTTCTGTAATTTCGCCTTCAACGAGTTTACAACCCGCAAGGCGTCCATCGGGAAGACACGCCCAGTAGTCGCCGCTTGCCGCAACGGCGATGGCAGTGGGCGAAGACGGCATTGTGGCAGGCGCTGAAAGTACCTCAGGCGATTCGGGGGTGAGGAAATATACTTCGTTCTTACCCGCAGTGTAGAGCACCATCTGATTATCGCCTACAAATACGTTTTTCAGAACAGGAGCCGTAAGTGTCAACATTCCGTTTTGCGTAGTGTTGAACATACGCCAACCGCCGCTGTCAAGTCCTAAATAAAGATGGTCAGCAAATGTCTTAAGGTACTTTATCTTCAATGCATTCCACTTTACCCACTGAGACGCATCCAGGAGATTTTTAGTAAGCGCAATCTTCATCATACCTGCGTCGGTTGCGGCATACATACTGCCATTGAAGATTGCCCCACTGCGAATGGGAGTATTTTCAAAATAGAGTCCGGCGATGAGTTGCTTTGACACATCGATATGCAACAATCCCTTGCTCGTACCGATAAGCGCTTCGTTTTCAACAATGGTAATGTCGTTGAAAACAATGCCATCGTACTTGTTGGCAAACTGCGGAATCGTGAAGCACTCGCCTTTCTGAACATCCAGAAGGTCGATTACTCCATTGTCGTAGGTCAGGATCATCTTGTTTTCTGCCTTGCAATAAGCCATTTTTGTAATATTCTTATTGCTTAAGCCCGTTAACTTTGTGATTTCACCGACCTCTCCGGTCTCCGTGTTATAAACCAAAAGATTGCCATCATAGAGCGCATAGAGCATCTTGCCTACAGGCTGGCAATATGTGGCATTGTGGTAGGCAAAATAGTAAGTCCAATCGCCCACGTTGGCAGCAGAAGCAAACGTGGCGCAAAGGAGTGATAATATAAAGAGTAGTTTTCTCATAAGATATAGGTATTACGATGTGAGGATGGCATAGTCGTTATGCAAGTATGAAGTCCGCCAACTTTTTTACGGCACGTGCACGATGGCTGACTTCGTTTTTTACATCAGGACCGACTTCCGCAAATGTTTTGCCCAACTCGTTGGGAGCAAAGACAGGGTCGTAACCAAATCCTTCTGTGCCACGCTCCTCAGTGGGGATGGTGCCTTCAACGATGCCTTCGAAAAGGCATTCTTCGCCATCGATAATGAGTGCGATGACAGTGCGAAAACGGGCTGAGCGGTCTGCCACGCCATCGAGTTCGCTTAGCAGTTTCAGCGTGTTGGCCTTGGGGTCGTGGCGGTCGGGATAAGCATAGCGCGCGGTGTGTACGCCCGGACCTCCGTTGAGCGCAGCAACTTCCAGCCCTGTGTCGTCGGCAAAGCAGTTGCAGCCATACTTATCGTAGATGTAATGAGCTTTTTGCAAGGCATTGCCTTCGAGCGTGTCGGCAGTCTCGGGAATTTCGTCGGTGCAACCGATGTCGTCGAGACTAAGAACTTCTATTGTATCGCCAAGAATGGCACGTATCTCTGAGAGTTTATGAGCATTGTTTGTAGCAAAGACAAGTTTCTTCATTGTATGTAATGTATAAGAGGAGAAGAGATTTCTTTTTCAGAATGATTCTTTAATGAACGAACAAAAGTACCTTTTTATTGTGGACAACAAACGTATTTGAGAATATCCTTCCAAGCATTTTTTGCCCATTCAACGCGAACAGAACAACCAGTTTCTTCAGAAAAACACAAAGCGGATAGTACAACCCGCAAACGATTGCACAATCCGCCTTGCGCAACAACGGTGATATGCTGCGTCATTTTTTTTCGATTTTTGACTTATCGGTTTTATTCTTATTAGCCTTTACCTTGATCTTGTCGAAACCTTCACCAAAGACGCCAAGCACCTTGCTTTGGCTCACGAATGCCTTGGGGTCGATGCTCTGGATAATACGGAAAAGGTCGGCACTCTCGCGTTTGCGGGCAAGCACGAGCAACACCTTTGATTCGTTCTTTGTGTACCAGCCCGTACCATTAAGAACCGTCACACCACGACCGCACGAGTTGATTGCTGCCGCAATTTCTTCGTACTCGCGAGAGATGATCAGGAACTGAACTGATTGGCGACTGCGGTCAATCAAGTAGTCCACCATGATATTGAGCGTGAAGAGGATGGTGAAACCGTAGAGCAAGTCGGGAAGTGTGCGGTCGGGCAACACCATGCACGACGATACAATGATTATATCGCAGAGCATCATCATCTGGCCGAGCGTCACGTCCTTATACTTATTAATCATGGCTGCAATGATATCCGTACCACCAGTAGAGCCGTTTCGCAGGAACACCAACGACAGACCAAAGGCTTCAATACCGGCTGCAAAGAGGGCCGCCATGAACTTGTTGTCGTTAACGAGCAATGGGAGGTTGTAAATTCCGTTGAGCTCAGGGTTGAGTGTGCCGTAGTATTCCATCGCCTCTTTCACAATGCCCAGGAAGAACGAGAGCATGATTACGCCATAAATCGTCTTGACGCAAAATTTCCATCCCAGCACCTTTATGGCTGCTAAAAGCAGGATGCCGTTGATGATGAAGAAGGTGTACTGCACGGGGAATCCTGTTCCGAAGAACACGATTGAACCAAAACCTGCTACACCGCCACCCACGATTCCGTAGGGCAACTGAAAACAGTCGAAGCCTATGGCATAGCAGAGCAAGCCAAAGGTGATGATGATATAATCTTTGATTTCTTGAAAGAGGTTGATTTTTATAGGCTTCATAGTTGTAGAAATTTAAAGTCGAAGCGAGGTTGCAGGGGCAAGGGACAACGCCCCTGCAACCGGCTTTGTATAAGTTTGACTACTCTACAATATATATAATGAGTGTTGCCGGGTTTACTTAACAACAATGTTGATAATGCGTCCGGGCACAACAATCATTTTTACGATATTCTTACCATCAAGGTATTTCTTCGTAAGGTCGCTGGCAAGCGTAGTTTCCTCAATCTGCTCCTTAGTGGCATCTACGGGGAAGTCGAGAGTGAAGCGTGTCTTGCCGTTGAACGACACGGAGAGCGTCACGCTGTCTTCCTTGAGGTTTGCTTCGTTGAACACGGGCCATGCTGCATCGCAAACGCTACCTTCGTTGCCCAACTTTTCCCACAACTCTTCAGCCATGTGGGGCGCGAAGGGTGCGAGGAGCGTCACCATTGTCTGGAGCACTTCACGGTTGTTGCACTTCTGCTGCGTGAGTTCGTTTACAGCCACCATGAAAGCAGCTACCGACGTGTTGTAAGAGAATACTTCGATGTCTTCGCTCACCTTCTTGATGAGTTTGTGGAGCGTCTTGAGCGACTCCTTTGAAGCTTCGCCTTCGCTCACGCAGAAGTTGTCCTGCTTGTCGAAGAAGAGGTTCCAGAATCTGCGCAGGAAGCGGAAGCAACCGTCGATACCGTTTGAGTCCCAGGGCTTGCTCTGGTTGATAGGACCGAGGAACATTTCGTAGAGGCGAAGTGTGTCCGCACCATAGCGCTCAACAATCTTGTCGGGGTTGACAACGTTATACATAGACTTCGACATCTTCTCTACAGCCCAACCGCAAACGTAGTTTCCATTTTCGAGGATGAACTCTGCAGTAGCAAATTCGGGACGCCAAGCCTTGAAGGCTTCGATGTCGAGCACATCGTTTTCGACAATGTTTACGTCAACGTGGAGCGGAGTAACGTCGTACTCGTCCTTCAAGCCGAGGCTCACGAATGTATTGGTGTTCTTGATACGATAAACGAAGTTCGAGCGACCTTGAATCATGCCCTGGTTCACCAACTTGTTGAAAGGTTCTTCCTTCTTGCTCACGCCAAGGTCGAAGAGGAACTTGTTCCAGAAACGCGAGTAGATAAGGTGGCCTGTCGCGTGTTCCGAACCGCCGATGTAGAGGTCAACGCTCTGCCAGTAAGCACTTGCCTGTTCGCTGAGCAAACCTTCACCGTTATGGGGGTCCATATAGCGGAGGTAGTAAGCCGAAGAGCCTGCAAAGCCGGGCATTGTTGAGAGTTCGAGGGGGAATACGCTGATGTTGTCAATCTTGTCGTTTTCTACAACGCAATTATTTACGGTGTCCCAAGCCCACTTCTTGGCATTGCCGAGCGGAGGTTCGCCTGTTTCGGTAGGAAGGAACTTATCGACTTCGGGAAGTTCGAGGGGCAAGCATGCAGCTGGAACCATCTGAGGCATACCGTCCTTGTAGTAAACGGGGAAGGGTTCGCCCCAGTAGCGCTGACGGCTGAAGATGGCGTCACGCAAGCGGTAGTTCACCTTGACGCGGCCCAAGTTGTTGCTCTTCACAAATTCCTTTGTAGCAGCGATGGCTTCGACTACTGTGAGTCCGTTGAGCGAGAATCCGTTGAGCGCTTCCTTGCCAGCAGCAGGCGAGTTCATCACGATACCTTCCTTGGCGTCGAAACTTTCTTCGCTTACGTCGGCACCTTCGATAAGGGAAATGATGGGGAGGTCAAAGTGCTTTGCAAAGGCATAGTCGCGCGAGTCGTGAGCAGGCACTGCCATGATGGCACCTGTGCCGTAGCCTGCAAGCACATAGTCAGAAATCCACACGGGGATGCTGTCGCCTGTGAAGGGGTTGATGGCGTATGAACCTGAGAACACACCTGTCACCTTGCGGTCGGCGATGCGTTCTCGCTCCGTGCGCTTCTTTGTAGCCTCAAGGTAGGCATCGACTGCTGCCTTTTGTTCGGGCGTTGTGAGTTGCGCAACGAGTTCGCTTTCGGGTGCGAGCACCATGAATGTTACGCCGAAAATTGTGTCTGCACGCGTCGTAAAGATGGTGAACTCAACGTCGCTATCCTTCACACGGAACTGCATTTCCGTACCCTCAGAGCGACCAATCCAGTTGCGCTGCGTTTCCTTGATAGAGTCCGACCAATCAATCGTGTCGAGGCCTTCGAGCAAACGTTGAGCGTAGGCCGACACGCGCAAGCACCACTGCTTCATCTTCTTCTGCACCACGGGATAGCCTCCGCGTTCGCTTACTCCGTCAACCACTTCGTCGTTAGCGAGCACTGTGCCGAGCGCAGGGCACCAGTTAACCATCGTTTCACCAAGGTAGGCAATACGGTAGTTCATCAACACTTCCTGCTGCTGAACGCTCGACATTGCTTTCCATTCCTCAGCAGTAAAGCTGAGTTCTTCGCTGCAAGCCACGTCAAGACCGTGGGCAGTACCCTTTTCTTCAAAGAGCGCAACGAGTTTCGCAATGGGTTGAGCCTTCTTGCAAGTGTTGCAGTAGAAGGAGTCGAACATCTGCTGGAACGCCCACTGTGTCCAGTGGTAGTAGTTGGGTTCGCAAGTGCGTACTTCGCGGCTCCAGTCGAAGCAGAAGCCTATCTTGTCCAACTGCTCACGGTAGCGGTTGATGTTTTCAGCTGTAGTGATGGCGGGGTGCTGCCCGGTTTGGATGGCATACTGCTCTGCGGGAAGTCCGTAAGCGTCGTAGCCCATGGGGTTCAACACGTTGAAACCCTTCTGGCGCTTATAGCGTGCATAGATATCTGAAGCGATGTAGCCTAAGGGGTGACCAACGTGCAAACCTGCTCCCGAGGGATAGGGAAACATGTTGAGCACATAATACTTCGGACGGCTCGCATCCTCCGTAGCGCGATAGGTGGCATTCTCAGCCCAAGCCTTGCGCCATTTCTTTTCAATGTCAATGAAATTATATTCCATAATATATTTTGTATTTATATTCTTAAGTTTGTTGTTCCTAATGATAGGACAGACGTTTCGTTATTTCTTTTTTCTGAACTTAATAATCGCTGCGAGCACGAAGCCGAGGGCAATGAGCACAAGGGCAATGTAAGCCACGCCGGTTGTCATAGTTTCTGTTGAGGGACGGAACTCCAACACCACCTTGTGCTTACCGCCGGGGTAGCTGATGGCGCGGAGCACGTAGTTCACGCGACCTACTTCAACGGGATTACCGTCAATCGTTGCGGTCCATCCGGGATAGTAGATTTCGGAGAACACCAACACGCCACTACCATTGCTTTCCACGTCATAATGGAGTTCGTTCGGACTATCGAAAGTAAGCGTTGCCTTGCCTGCACTGAAACAATTTGTCTGCAAAGCCGTTTCAAACTTCTTATCGGCAACGGCTGCTTTCTTTGTATCGAGTCCGTAAAGTCCGGCAATTTCAGCATCGGCGTTTTCTACAAACTTCAGCGATTCTACAAACCACGCATTGCCATTGGCATACGGATTCATCGCTGCCGAGTTACTTGTTCTGCTGCCGATAATAAAATACTTCGTATTAAGCATATTGAGCACGGGCGCTATCGAGTCCATGTTCAGACTTGCAATGTCACCACCTGCTGCATTGTACGCACTACCAAACGCTGCAAGTTCACGATTCAAATGTCGGTCAATCAAATCTTGATAGCGGTGGAGCTTGGCTGCGTTGTAACCACCGATACTCTTATGATAGTAGCTTGTTTCGTTGGTCGTTTCGTTGAAGGGGTTACCTGCACTCAGATTTGCCACGCGGTAGCTGAGCGTAGTATCACTAAGGATGGTAGCATCTGCGCTTGTCTTGGCAAAAGTGTTCATTCGTGCCACAGGACTTGCGAAAGACTCATCGTTAAGATAACGCTTATTTACTTTCCACATATCAACGAGCGTCACGACACTCAAGAAACCAACGATTGCCCAAGCAGGAAGGCGTTTTTTCGTCCACAACCAAAGCACGATGCTTGCTCCAAGGCAAATCAAGCCCGAATTGAGAGCCGAAGACGAAAGGATATCATGGTGCATATCTACAACTGCCGTCTGCATCCCCTTCGTAAAGTCGGCAGGGAATCCGCTTGAAGTCATAAGACCGAATGTCGCACTGTCATTTGCCGACAAACAGTCGCCTGCAAGACTTGGAATAAAAGCAAGCACAAGACAAAGTCCCGTAGTCAATGCCGTTGCCATACCAAAACCGATGCGACCATTTTTCGTGCCAAAGAGCGTATCGGGTTGGCGCAACACCTTTGCCAACGCAAGCACTGCCAACAAGGGGAATGTAAACTCTGCTACGACGAGCGCAGAACTAACAGTGCGGAACTTGTTATAGAGCGGCAGATAGTCAATAAAGAAATCCGTCACGGGCATCAGATTCTTGCCCCACGCAAAGAGCAGCGAGAGCAGTGTGCTGAGCAGCAAAGCCCACTTCAGCGGACCGCTCACGTAGAACGCTCCCAGCACAAAAAGGAAACATACGATGGCGCCTACATACACCGGTCCTACCGTGAAAGGCTGGTCGCCCCAATATTCAATGATACCGGGAGGCTGCATCTGTCCGCCTGTCATTTGCTGGAACTGGTAAGCATGGGTCATATAAGATTTGTAACCATCGAGTTCGCTCGCACCTTCTCGGTCGAGAATACTACGCGATCCCCCACCCTTGTAGTCAGGAATGAGGAGCGTGAGGGTTTCGTCGATACCGTAGCTCCACTGCGTGATATAGTCGCGGTCGAGCCCGTCGGTGGGTGTATGGCGCTCTGAAGGCAGGGGCGATAGTTCTGCCTTACCACGCATAGACTCTTTCGAGTACATATACGTGTGGTAGAGGTTGGGCAGGTTGGCGAGTACGCCAATCATGCCGGCAACGACAATCACGCCCGTAGCTTTAAGCCACTTGCTCATCGTAAATGGAGCACACGCTTCGCCATCCATGCCTTCAATGCACGCACTCTTGCATCCGCGCAGCACAGCAACGCCGTAGCACACAACGATGAGCGCCATGAGGAACGCAAAGTAGTAGGACATCTGCACGTGGTTGTTGTGAATCTGCAGCGCAGCAAAGAGTGCCGTCACACTGCCGCCCAGGAGCAACTTGCCGCGATAGCAAAGCAGCAAACCGCCAATCGTGGGGGGCACGAAAGCAAGAGTGAGCACCTTCCAGATGTGACCCGCGGAGATGATAATAAAGAAATACGACGAGAAAGCCCACGCCACTGCGCCCAAAACAGAAATCCAGGGTTTCAGGCGAAAGGCACGAAGCATAATATAGAATCCGATGAGGTAGAGAAATACATAACTCATCGCCCCATTGGTTCCCAAGTCAAGGATATGCTGCAAAGTGCTGAGCACATTGTCCGAACTATAGGTTGGCGCAATCTGATAAGTCGGCATTCCCGAGAAGAGCGTATTGGTCCAACGTGTACGCTCGCCGGTCTGCTCCAGATGGTCCATCAGTTCACGTCCTTGCCCTATTGAAGCAACAGTGTCGTGTCCGCCCAAAACCAAACCTTCGCATATGGGGCCGGCGAAGTAAACGAAACAAATTATCAAAAACGCTACTACAGCGATTATATCAGGCAGTATGCCTTTAAAAAACTTTGTCATTATTATCCAATTAACAGATTAAGTAAAGATAGATATCGAGCATGTAAGTATGCGCCACAAATGCCTCAAACACTTATCGTTGCATCGTAATCGCAACAATATCTGTATGCCGCATTATACAAACGCCAATTTATTAACGTCGCACGAAGATGTTTGCTAAACGATTACGTTATTTGCACACCATCACTAAATTACGGCAAAGTTAACAAAATTCCTAAAAAGTCTTACAGCTAAGCAAAAAAGTTTTGATATACTTCTTCCTTCGCGGCATATTTTGTTGCTTTACTTCCCCAAATTTTTCATTTGTCGCAATATCTGCTGCTGACGTTTGCGCATATATTTCGACGGATTCTTAGAACTGAACTTATGCGGTGCCGGCAAGGTTGCAGCAATCAGTGCCGACTGCTTACGCGTAAGTTGCTTTGCGCTACAACCGAAATGCTCCTGCGCAACTGCTTCGGATCCATAGATACCAGGACCCATCTCTATGCTATTAAGATAAACTTCCAGAATGCGCTCCTTGGACCAAAACAGTTCTATCAGTACGGTATAATAAGCTTCCACTCCCTTTCTTAACCAAGTGCGCGAGCAAAAGGTAAAAACGTTCTTTGCTGTTTGCTGCGAAATCGTACTGCCGCCACGCTTGCGTTTTCCCGAGCGTCGCTCTTCAATGGCTTTTTTTATTTGACGCGTATCAAATCCGCAGTGTTCATAGAACAACTGATCTTCCGAAGCCACCACTGCTGTTTTAAGGTGCTCTGAAATTTCATCGTAGCTGACCCACGTATGATGAAACTCCGTTTTCCTGTCATTAAAAAGAGCGGCACAATAGTTCCTTACCATCAATGGCGTAAAGGGCACCGGCACAAATCTGAACAACACAACGCTCCCTACGCTGAAAAGAAACAGCACAACAAGAACATTGCGCACCACTTTAAAGAAACGGTTCGTTTCCTTTTTCTTAGACTTTTTCTTCATGTTCAAAATTAAAGCGTCCTGCCTCACATTTTGGTGTGCTGCAGGGCGCTTTGTATTTTTTTATCCGAAAAATCGCAACGAATTAGAACTTGTAGCGGTTGTCAACAATTTCAGCATCTTCAGCGAGCACATTAATGAGCGTTTCGTTTGTGCCGTAGAAGCTCTGCATGATGATATTAGAGAATGCACGCTGTGATGCGCTCTGCATTTCCTGTGTTTCGTTGTATGTTGCTTCGCCGGGAGTGTTTTCAAGTACCTGTACGAAGTAAACAGCACCTGCACCCTTGATAGGACCAACAAATTCGCCAGCCTTAGCCTTTGCGATAGCACCTGTAAGAGCGGGTTCTGCAACACCTACGAGCGTAGTACGAGCGTTCACAGCGAATGTTGCGCTTGCGAGCGTGTCAGTTGCAACGCCTGCTACTGCCATTGCTTCGCTCATCGACTTAGCGTCAGCCACCTTTGCGAGTGCCAAAGCTGCCTTCTTTTCCTGCTTAGCGATGTTTGTAAGAGCTGTCTTAGTTTCTGCATCGCTATTCCAGTTGATGTAGCCACTCTTGTTGATACCCTTCACCATGAGCACGAGGAGGTGGTCTTTATTAGAACCACATTCGTAGAGACGTGAAATTTCGTTCTGTTCAGCTTCGTCGAATGCCCAACGGATTGCATCCTTTGTACCGCCGATGCTCATTTCGAGCTGTGAAGAAGATGCCACGAAGTTGGGCAATTCGTTCACCATATATCCAGCAGCGAGCGCATTTTCCTGAATAGCTTCTACAGTAGTGTTTTCAGAGAGAAACTTGTTAATCTTGCTAAGTTCGTTGTTGTAAGTTGTTTCAGAGAAATCGTTAGGACACTTTACAACTGCGAGGTCGTACTTAGTTACAACATTTGCCTGGTCGAGCACCTGGCAAACCATGCTGAGACCCTGGTCAGAGAGGATAGCCTTAGTTTCGCCCTTCTTCATATCGAAGAGTGTATTGAAAGCACTTGCTGTCTGTGCGTTCAACGCAGACTGTTCAAGCTGAGCTGTGTAAACCCACATAGAGTCAGTAGGTTGGTTGTACTTCTTAGCCAATTCTGTGAAGCTTGCACCCTTCTTCACTGCTGTAGCGATGCTGTCAGCGAGTGTCTTGCTTGCTTCGATGTCCTGAGCCGAAGCGATAATTGTGCGATAGAGCACAGAGTCGGGAAGTTGCTTCTTTGCAATGAGGCGGAAAGTGTTCACTGTGTTGTCTGCTGCAGTGTAGAATGCAGGAATCACCTTGCCTACAGTAGCTGTATCGAGCTTGCTTGCGATGTCGTTCCAACGTGAGTAAGCGTCCTTGCGTACGAATACGCCGCTATAGGGGAGCACAGTGTTTGTGTTGTTCACAACGGCTGCGATGTCTTCAGTCGTAGCGAGTGTCTGTGCTACTGCGTTCACTTCTGCAGTGAGCGCTTCCTTATCTTCTGCGCTTGCTGTAACCTGAACGTCGAGCACTGCGAGGTCGCGTGTTTCTACATTGCTCTTGAAGAGCTGCTTGTACTCATTGTAAACAGCTTCAACATCCTTGTCTTCCACCTTTGCTTCGTCGTTAGAGATAGCTGTGTAAGGAAGTGCTGCGATAGCTACGCGTGCCTGATTGTTTGTTTCTTCAAACGACAATTTTGCTGAAGTGGGGTTAGAGATACAGCACTGAGCGAGTGTTGTATAGAACTTCTGCTGGAGGAGTTCCTTGCGGAGCTGCTTTTCAGTAAAGTTCCAAACCTTCGAAATCAACTGAAGCTGTTCGAGCATACCGTTGTTCTGCTGCATTGCCTCAGCAATTGCCTGATCCTTGTTTTTCAAGAAGTTCTGAAGCGCTGCCACGTCAAGACGACCATCCTGTGTGCCATAAATCGCAGCCATAATGCGGAGGCTCTGTGCGTTGCCATCGAGAAGCGCATTCTGGAAATCTTCGTCTGTAACCTGGATGCCAGCTTCTTCAGCCTGACGTGCGATTACTTCTGAACGTACGAAATCGCTCCATACGAGGTTACGAATTTCTTCGAGTTCTGTGTCTGTGAGTTGTTCAGACTGTCCTTGCATTGAGCGCTGAAGCTTTCTAATTTCAGTCATCTCTTCTACGAGATTCTGATATTCGATAATGTCAATTTGCTTGCCATACACTTCGCCAACCTGCTGCTTGTTGAAAGCGGCTGTTGTTTCGAGTGCATTAAAGAGGTCACCAGCGATGAAGCCAAACAAGCCAAGACCGATAACGCCAACAAGGATTGCACCCTTGTTTCTAATAGTTTGTAATGCTGCCATTAGTTTAAATTTTTATTATTTTTTGTTTATTATTTTCGAATATAAATAGTTGCAGTCAACAATGTCGCGCAAAGTTAAGAAAAAAACAAATCAAATTAGTCTAATTTTTAGAAAAAATGAAGATTTGACAGCAATGTAGCGCTATTTTGCTTTCAAACGACAAGTTTTATCGCCAATTCTACAATATTTGACTTCGGCAAATCCTATTACACTCATTATATATATATTGCTCACAGGGCATAAGGTTATGAGGTTATAAGTTAAGGTTATGAGGTTGCCCTGCGGAATGAATGCCAGCGTACATTTCAGCGTTTGAGTCAAACCATCTCGTCTACTCGTACCTAATAACTCGTCTACTAATTAAGGTTTTGAGGTTATAAGGTCGCTTCGCTTTAAGGGCTTTGGGGACTGCCCAGACTGTTAATTTTAAAATAGCAGACGAGTTATTAGGTACGAGAAACTGCGTAGCTAATGAGCGTAAGCGAATAAACGAGATCGTTAACCTCAAACGCTTGTTTGCACGCTGCATAGCAGTTGTACTCTGTTCTCTGTACGCTAAAAACGCTGCATAACCTTAAAACCTAACAAATTGAGCCTTGCGAAACTTAAACTATTTATATAAACGAAAGGGGAGTTCCCCGAATGGTAAACCTTAAAACCTTATAACCTTAAGACCTTATAACCTTACAAAACAAGTTGAACCATGCAAAACTTGAACCCTATAATATATATGCTCAAAAATCCTGGTTTTATTATTTTCGTGCATTTCGATTTTTAGCGCAAAAATTGGGGTCGCAAAAATCGCCGTTTTTGTAAACTACAAGATAGCAAAAGACAATGCAAAACTGTTAACTTTTGTAAAAACAGCGCGAAATGCAGATTTGGATTTTGCTGAAAAATGATGTATATTTGCATAAAGTTAAAGGAGGGCACCGCTGCCCTCCTTTTTTTGTGACCTTTCTCCTGAAAACTTCCTTTGAAGAAGGATTTTCTTCCTTTTAAGTAGGAAATTTTTCCTTTTAAGAAAAACGTTTTTCTTTTTAAGAAGGAAAAATTTCCTCGATTTTCCGAAAAATTTCGTTAAACTCTGTGAGATTTTGTTAATAGAAGTTAAAGTTTTAAACTTTTTTACTTTTTGAGCGATGTTAAGGGATGTTAAAAAAAACTTGACAATGATTTTGTCAAGTTTTTAGTAGACAAGCGAGGGGAAAGGAGAAATCAGAAATGAGAAAGGAGACTGCGAAGCTGATGAGCGCAAGCGAATAAATAGCCATGCGGAAAAAGGAGACTGCGAAGCTGATGAGCGTAAGCGAATAAATGAGAGACCATCCGGACTGGTTACCTTAAAACCTCACAAGCGAAGCGACCTTAAAACCTCATACCCTCAAATTAGTATACGAGATGGTTTGACTCGAACGCTGGTTTGCACGCTGCATAGCCCTCATAACCTCAAAACCTTATAACCTCACAACCTTAAATACGGTAGCTGTACTCTGTTCTCTGTACTCTAAATTGCTGCATAGCAAAAATGATATTCCGCACCTCCTCTCTCAAGAAAGTCTGTACCATAAGAGAAGTAAAGTCCACACGGCCTGTTCATAATATCGCAATTTAACATTTGCTAACGCTGAATTTTCGAACGAGCCACTACTGTATGCAAAAAAAAGAGTAAATTTGCGCTCAGTGAAATAACAAAGATTTTTTAATTAAAATTTCGCAAATTCATAACCTCTCAACGAACCGAAGGTTCATCATAACCTCTCAACAAACCGAAGGTTCATCATCACTTCAAACTTATTTATAAATCGACTATGAAGAAGATTTTACTTACACTCCTCGTTGCCATGACAGGACTTTGCGCCAACGCGCAGTTTGAACAGACTAAAAAGTACATCAACGCATCGCTCTCTGAGTTCAACATGGGACTCAATGACAAAAGCGATTTTTCCTTTGACTTCAACGTAGCAGCAGGCTATTTCGTTGACAAGGATTTCCTCATCAGGGGTGAACTCGGATACGGATATACCAATAAATCTAACAGTTTCAACATCAATCTCGGCACGCGCTACTACTTCGAACGCAACGGCGTGTTCGTAGGCGTTTCGGGCGGTCTCGATTGGCTCGAACACGGCGGATACAATGGCCACGGCAAGTGGCTTTTGAATGTGCCAGCCGAAGTGGGTTATGCATTCTTCATCAACCGACACGTAACGATTGAACCCTCACTCTACTATAAAGTGTGCCTCAACGAATTCAAGGACTATTCCGACCTGGGCTTTAAAATAGGATTGGGTGTGTATTTCTAAAGAAAACGTTAGCCACATCATCAATAAAGCCTCCCAAACGGTCTTATCGCCACGCGGGAGGCTCTCGTTTGTATAAAATTGTTTAGTAAACAAGTAGACAAGTAGACGAGTAGACGAGATGGTTAGCGTTTGTAAGACCGCTATGCTTTAAGACTATGAGACTATAAGATTTTAAGGACCATACGGACTGGATAACAGCCATCCGGATGGGGAACGTGCCGCACGGTTCTTTCTCCTTTATTCGCTATCGCTCATCAGCTTTGCAGTCTCCTTTCCCATTTTTCCTTTTTCCTATAATCAATATTAAATATGCAAATCTCTGAATTAGGCGAATTTGGCCTTATCGAACACCTTACAAAGGATTTTACTCTGAAACAAGCCGGCAGTAAAAAGGGCATTGGCGACGATGCCGCAATCATCGCCACCGATGCTACGAAGCAAACACTTGTCACTACCGACATGTTCCTGGAAGGCATTCACTTCGACCTCGTATATACTCCGCTCCGACATCTTGGCTACAAGGTGGTCGTTGCTACCATCTCCGACATCTACGCAATGAACGGCACACCGCGCCAACTCATGGTCAACATTGCCTTAGGGCGCCGATTTGAGGTAGAACACCTTGAGGACCTCTATGCGGGCATCAAGCTGGCATGCGAGCACTACGACATCGACCTCGTGGGAGGCGACACTTCGAGTTCCAGAACGGGTATGACATTGAGCCTCACCTGCATTGGCGATGTGGAAGAAGAACAATGCACCCTCCGCTCGGGCGCCAAGGACACAGACCTCATCTGCGTGAGCGGCAATCTTGGCGCTGCCTACATGGGATTGCAACTCCTTGAACGCGAGAAGGCCATCTTCGAAAGCCAGCAGCGCGGCAACAGCGAAGCTGCTACCCCCGACTTCAGCGGAAAGGAATACCTCCTCGAACGATTCCTGAAGCCCGAAGCCCGCCGCGACATCGTAAAGGCGCTCCGCGAAGCAGGCATCCGCCCTACTTCGATGATTGACGTTACCGACGGACTGGCGTCCGACATGAAACACCTCTGCAAGCAGTCGGGCGTAGGTTGCCGCATCTACGAAGAGCGCATCCCCATTGACTACCTCACAGCCACTACTGCCGAAACATTCAATATGAACCTCACGACCTGCGCACTGAATGGCGGCGACGACTACGAACTCTTGTTCACCGTTCCGCTCAGCGACCACGACAGAGTAAGCCAACTCGAAGATGTGCGCATCATCGGACATATCACACGCAAAGACCTGGGCGAACACCTCATCGGCCGCGATGGTCAGGAATTTGAACTCAAAGCACAAGGGTGGGTGTAGAAAAGAAAAAAAACAATCTATCAATATGAGGGTGTGTCAAGAAAAAAGGCACACCCTCTTGAGTTGTGTTGGAGTTAGAAAATGCAAGGCGCCGAAATCAAGGACGGAGGGAGTGTACTGAAGACCATGACCAAGTCCGAAATTAAGGAGCAACGCTGCAGTTTGCTCATCATTTCACAACGCCTTCTGTAAGCAGAGTCGCCATTATTGGTCGCTTCAATCAAATATTTCATAGCGTGAAAGTTAGGTTAAGATTCTTTTTTGTAATTTTGCAGCATGAATCTTACCATTGATATCGGTAACACCTCCGCCAAAGTGGCTGTCTTCGAAGGCGACGACATTGTGTTCTTCGAACGCGTTGCCACTGATTGGCACACAGAATTAAGGAAACTTCAACGCGAATTCTGTCTTGACGCCTGCGCCGTTTCTAACGTAGCGAAGCGCGAAGCGTCGTTCGAAGATGCGTTGAAGTCGCTTGGCGTCCCCACACTGATGCTCACCTACAAGTCTCCCGAGGCACAGCCCTACTTTCGGGGCATACCCCGCGGATTAGGCGCCGACCGCTTGGCAGCCGACATCGCAGCAACAACCCTTTCCGACGGATGTCCCTTCCTGGTTATCGATGCCGGCACATGCCTCACGTTCGACGTTGTCAATGCGGAACGCACCTTTGTTGGCGGTAGCATTTCGCCCGGTATAGCACTGCGTCTGCGCGCTATGCACGAATACACCGCCGTACTGCCCCTCGTATCGACCGAAGGCGAGTTGCCCGACTTTGGCTACGACACCATTACAGCACTCCGCAGCGGGGCAGCCAATGGCGTGAAATACGAAATCGAGGGCTACATCCGCATGTGCTTAACGCACTTCCCCGACCTGAAAGTTTACTACACAGGCGGCGACCAACTCAGTTTCTCCGACGACGTTGCGCCTTACATTACGTTCGACTCTCAACTCGTTCTGAGAGGGCTCAACACATTGTTGTCAAGAGCATAACACCTTGCGCAATGCTCTACACGAACGCACCACACACTTACGCATCCACACATAGAATTTATTACAAAAGTTTCTCAAGCATAAGATGAACAGAATTTCCGTAAAACTTATCACCCTCATATTATTGGTAGGCGCAGCAATGCCCCTCTGCGCGCAGACCAATGGTTCTAACTCTCCCTACTCCCGCTATGGATACGGACTCCTCGCCGACCGCGCACAAGGTTTCAACAAAGGTATGGCAGGCGTGAGCATGGGTATGCGCAACGAACATCAGGTCAACTACAAAAACCCTGCCTCCTACTCCGCTATCGATTCGCTCACACTCCTCTTCGACGTTGGCGCCACACTTCAAATCGCCAACCTCGAAAGCAACACTACGAAAAAGAATGCCAACAACACCTCCATCGACCACATTGTAGCAGGCTTTCGCCTCGCTCCCGGTTTGGGTATGTCGGTAGGTTTGGTGCCCTTCTCTACCATTGGCTACAACATGACGACGACCTCTACCTTCGTTCAGTCAACGGGCGAAGTCGAACAGACTGAAACTTACAAGGGCGATGGCGGTATCCACGAAGTCTTCGTTGGATTGGGCTACATGCCTGTAAAGGGCCTCTCCGTAGGTGCCAACGTAGGTTATCTTTGGGGAACGCTCGACCACAGCGTCACAGCCTCATTCAACTCCACCACCATCAGTTCGCGCCAGCGCAAGTACACCACTGACATCCGCAGTTATAAAATGGACCTCGGTGTGCAGTACGAAAAACCCATCAACCGCAACAACACCCTCATCTTAGGGGCTACCTACGGATTGGGACACAACGTCAACCGCAACGCCAACTACTACGACCAGCGCATCACGACCAACCAAGGTACCGTTGGCGACACACTCGTAGCAAAAAATGCGTACGAAATGCCCCACACCTTTGCCATCGGTGCAACGTGGAACCATCGCAACCGCTTGCGCGTAGGCTTCGATTATAGTCTGCAACTCTGGGACGGATGCAAGTCGCCGCAGCTCAACAGTAACAACGAATACATCGCAGGAACCGATGCCTACAAAAATCGACACCAGTTTGCACTCGGTAGCGAATACGTACGCAATCCCAATAGTGCAAAATTCATGCACCGCGTGCGCTACCGCCTCGGTTTCAGTTATGCCACACCCTATGTTAAGGTCAACGGTGTCGATGGTCCACGCAGCTACACGGCGAGCATGGGAGTAGGCATACCCATCTCCAACTTCTGGAGCAAAAACAGTGTGCTCAACATCTCTGCACAATACGAACGCGTGGAGCCCAAACTTTCAACGATGATAACAGAGAACTACTACCGCCTCTGCATCGGCATCACCTTCCACGACGGATGGTTTGCTAAGTGGAAGGTACAGTAACCGTCCCCTTGCACTCCCTTCAAAAAAACACCAAAACAACAGCATTTTGAAACGACTTTTCAACTACATACTGCCCGTGCTCGCACTCTCTGCAGCCTGTACTTCCGAGGCACCTCCTATGGGAGAGAATATCGAGAGCAGAGACTCTATGCCTGTGATGACCACTTATGGCGTGTCAAAACTGATTTCCGACTCCGGAGTCACACGCTACAAAGTCATCACTGAGGAGTGGCGCGTGTTCGACAAGACGCACCCCCAGCGCCAGGAATTCCTCAAGGGCATCTATATGGAGCGCTACGACGACAACCAAAATGCAAACCTCCACATCACAGCCGACACGGCATATTGCTTCGACCAAAACCTTTGGGAACTGCGCGGACGCGTTTATGTGGACGACAAGATGAAGCAGATGACCTACAGCTCTGACGTGCTCTTCTGGGACATGCGCAAGCACATCTTCTATGCCGACCGCCCCTTCATCATCGACGAACCCACACGCCACGTCGAGGGCACATGGTTCCAAAGCGACGAGCAGATGAAGACACTCGAGGTGAAAAACTCATCGGGATCAATGCCCTTTAAGGACAAAGACCCTAACGACACCACCGAGCAACAAACACCTCCGCCTCCCCCACCCGCTCCGCAACCCACACTCCAGCAAAAGGTGCTTCAGCCCAAAAAACTGAAGATAAAGTCCGACAAAATCAAAACGGACAAAATAAATTCCTCAGAAACCAAAGCGCAAGCACCCATCCACAAACCCATCCTCAAACGCGAAAACAGAATCATTGACTGACTTGCGTTATTTAACTATAGATAGAGGATAGGAAATTACGTCGTACAACAAAGCGGCATTGGATAAAAAAGTTGCATAGGGCAACAACGCTTGCATTCTATAATTATGCGGTAGCAGCCCTACAAGCACTGTATCTTTTAAAACCACGAAACTCCACCAATCATCATCAATGTACTTATGCACGCTGCATAACGTTGATGATGGTTGGTTTTATTTTTAGGCAAAATCCGCCACCCACGTTTCACTCACTCTGACACAACAAAAAAGGGTGTGCCAAAATTTAGCATTTTGACACACCCTCTTAAAGTATTATCCAATTTGACTGATTATCCGAGATTAGGGCAGATAGTTAAAGTTGACGTAAACAGTTTGCGTCGTTTCGCCTGCAGTAACCGTGAGTTTTGTCTGCGCAGTACCATAGAAGCCATGTGTAAAGGCTACGTCCCAACCTGTTGCAGCCTCTGAATTCGCCTGAATTTCGCCCACCTTTGTGCCCGAACCGTTTTCAACAGGTGTGCACATACCAAATGAGCAAAGCGAATAAGAGGTTCCTTCTACGTCAGAAAGCACTTCAACCTTTACAGTTGCCGAAAGCACTTCGCCCGTAAGGTTCTTGATGTTAAGCGCGTTGACATCATCGTTTGTCTTTGCTTCCACGATGTAGTAGTCGGGCATAAACTCTGTGAGGTCTGTCACGATGGCATTGATGTCCAATGTTTCACCGTCAGCAATGGGCTGACCATTGTAAACGAGCTGGAAAGGACCTGTAGGTTCAGGAACTTCGGTATTTTCATACACGAAGTTGACGTAAACGGTCTGCGTCGTTTCGCCTGCGGTAACAGTGAGTTTTGTCTGCGCTGTACCATACATGCCGTGCGTAAAGACTACGTCCCAACCTGTTGCAGCCTCAGAATTCGCCTGGATTTCGCCCACCTTTGTGCCCGAACCGTTTTCAACAGGTGTGCACATGCCAAATGAGCAAAGCGAATAAGATGTTCCTTCTACGTCAGAAAGCACTTCAACCTTTACAGTTGCCGAAAGTACTTCGCCCGTAAGGTTCTTGATGTTAAGCGCATTTACATCATCGTTTGTCTTTGCTTCCACGATGTAGTAGTCGGGCATAAACTCTGTGAGGTCTGTTACAATCGCATTGATGTTCAATGTTTCGCCGTCAGCGAGGGGCATTCCGTTGTAAACGAGTTGGAAAGGACCTGCAGATTCTGTATCGTCTGATTTTTCGTTCACGAAGTTGACAACGAGCGTCGTTGTATTTTCGCCTTCCGTGAAAGTAAGTTGCACTTTGGCTGTGCCATAAGCATTGGGAGCAAAAGTAGCAACTGCGCCGATGTTTGCCACTTCAGCGCCGGCAAGCGAAACAGAAGCCGACTGACTGAGCGCTTCGCCGTTGAGCGTAAACTGAATATCAGCGTTGGTTTCGTTTTCAACAACTTCGACTGCGATATTAGCAGCAAGCGTACCTCCACCTGCGTTTGTAAGGAGCAAGTCCTTCAATGTAGCAACACCGTCGGTTGCCTGAAGCGAGATGCTTGAGTTGGCTGCAGCGCCGTTCCATGTCAATTCCATCTTGGGCGCAACAGGATTTTCTGGTTCTTCATCTTCAAAGAGTTCGTGTTCAATAACCTGAAGCACGCCGTCCTCGTTGCTTACGAAAGCAACAACTGCCATGTGCTGAGCATTCCATTCTTCAGGAACATTGTAGGTGTAAGTCAGCTGTGTAGCATCGGTTGTCAACTGAACTGCTTCGCCCCATGTGCCGTTGACTGCGTCGCGGAGCACGTGGTTGTGCGTATAGTTTGTGTTGATTGCACCATCGGGCATGCTCTGGAAACTTGTAATGTTGCTTTCCGTGAGCCACACCTGGAGGTCGGCGTTCAATGCTGCCTCGGCTGTAAGGTTGAGGTCGATGGTGAGTTGACGCGTAAGTTCTGCAAAGTGGGTGTTAGCAACAATGTTTACGCCTGAAACTACTGCCGATGCGCGCTGATAAACCGTCGTTGACCATTTGTCGAAATCCTCAGGCGCCTGGCGGTCAACCATCCCCTTGGGCAAAGACTCAATGCCATAATGTTCAGCATAAGTCGTAGCAAGTTCGGTTGCCAACGGACCGTGGAAATCACCAATTTTGGGATGGATTGCCACGCTCACGATGCGTCCTTCGTAGTAGTTGCTCAGCGCCTGGATTTCGGCTGCTGCATTGGGGCAGTTGACACAACGCATGCCCGTGAAGTCCTCAATAAGGATGTTCTTCTGGGTAGGTGAAAAGGCGTCGCCTACAGGGATGAAGCGTTCGTTTTCATCCACATTGTCACAGGCAACCAGTGCGGCTGCCATAAAACCCATTGTCAGGTATTTCTTAAGATTCATAATTGCTGTTAGAAGTTAAAGTTGTAGGATACGTTGAAACCCTTTGAAGCGGGTACGTAGCGGCAAACACCGCCTGAGCAGTTGAAACCTGCACGCGTCTTGCCATAGCTGAGCTGGAGGCGATGCGCCTTGTAAGTATAAGCACCGCCCACGTTGTAGAAGTGTTGCGCGCTGGTAAGTCCGTCGCTACCCTTGACGTTGGCATTATACATATCGCTCACGGTGAACATAAAACCGGGGAGCACAGAGAGTTCGAGCAAACCGTAAGCCCAGTCGTGCTGGTCGCCGCTCGTAGTGAGATACTGTGCTTCAGCGCGGAGTGCCACCTTCTTTGAAATGTTCCACTTACCTTCGGCGATAAAGATGTTTGAAGTAAACGTATCGCCGTGACCCTCAATAACAAACTGGTTGTAGCGCTGGTTCATATACATGAGGTTGAGCTTGAAATCCTTCGTAAGTTTCTTTTCTACCTGGAGGTTGATGTCCTGATAGTAGGTCTCGTTGCCCATCTCAAAGAATTTTGATTTGTAGCCGTCAGTACCCATCATGGCTGTACCCTGCGTTGTAGTTTGTCCTGCAAGCGGACGGCGGTCGATGCCGCGGATGTGCGACGCATTGAGCTTCACCTTTGTACCGTACTTACCTCCGAGCGCCGTGTTGCGCTTGAAGTTGTAACCTACTTCGCCCTGGAAAGCCCATTCGCCGAGTGCGTTTTGCGTAGCGTAGGGATAGAGTGCAGCGAGGGCATAAGTGTGCTGCGTAGAGAAGGCGGGGAGGTGATTGATGTAGCGCGCGGTGCTCGCTTTGTCCATAGAGCGCTTGCTACGGAAACTCATGTCCTCCGTACGCTTTGCCTGAAGCAATGCGCTGAAGCCCTTCTTTGAATATGAACCCGAGAGCAAGAGCGTGTTGCCCATGCGGTAGATGTAATCGTTGCTCGAAGAGGGGTCGTGTGTTTTCCAGGCGTATTCGGCAAGGAAGTTGTAGTTGCCCTTCTGAAGGTTGGCACGCACATCAAAGGCGGTAACATTTTCAGGAAGATTCAAGCGATAAGCTGTTCCATTCTGAATAGAAATCAGATTTTCGTCCTGCTCATGCTTTGTAACAGCCGAGAAACCGAGGAGCAGACTGGTGTTGTTATTACCAAGGCTGCTGATAAAGTTATCAACATTGACTTCCACATCCGCACCATAAATCCAGGGATTGTTGCTGTCGATGTACTTAAAGTTGTCGAAGTCACGGTTTTCCCAATATTCGCGCTGCTGACCACCAAGGACTTTAATGTTCAAACCATTGGTGGGGCGCAAAACGAGGCGACCACCACGGAGCGAATTGTCGATACCGAGCGCACGCTCTTCGTAAGCGCGGAGTACGAGGCCCGAGCCAAACTGCTCGTAGAAGTCGCCAAGCGTGAGTTCGGCAGACTTGTAATTACCCTGTACGTAGAGATAAGGAAGTCCCCAACCTGCGAAATTGTTTTCAAAACCGGGCAATGGATTCTCCATGTATTCGAGTCGGGCGCCGGCATTGATAAATTTCGACTGGAGGTTGAAGTTGGCATACGTGTTGGTAAGGAAATCCTTGTTGGTGCCGTAATTCGTACCGATTTCCTTGTCGTTCTCGGGGAAGACAAGCATGTCGCTCTGAATGCTTCCGCTGAACGTTACGCCGCCGTCTTGCTGTGCAAATGTAGGGAGCGTTGCTGCCATGCAGGCTGCGAGGATGATTTTCTTCATTATTATATTATAATATGAGTGGAGCGCGCAAACAGGTCAAACCTTGTTAAAATGAGGCTGACACTGCTTCGACTACCTTTCGTTATTGTTATATTCAAGTCAGGTTATAAGGTTGTGAGGTTATGAGGTTGTGAGGTTTACCATTCGGGTTACTCCCCGTTCGTTTATCTAAACAGTCTGGATTGTCCTCTAGACCTCAAAGCGTAGCTACCTTAAAACCTCAAAACCTTAAAACCTTAAAACCTAAGAAGTTGAGCTCAAGCGAAACTTCTATATATTATACAAAGTTATGGGAATGCATCCGTCAAACTGAGGTGGGCAGCACTGCTTTTACCCATTCACGGTTGCATTCCCATAGGGGGATTAGTCCTTCTTTACAGACGCTCCGTCCTTAGTTGATTTAAGAGGAGTATAGTTATTGTCGAGGATGTCGCGCACCTTTTGGATGAGGTGTTCTTCGCCTCCTTCAGTGTAGCCACTGTGGCTTTCAACAATCTGTCCCTTGCCGTCGCACACGATTGCGTGGGGAATGAGGTTCACACCCAAAGCACGCTTGAATGCTCCATTGGGGTCGAGCAGCACATCGAACTCCCATCCGTTTGAGTCAACAAAGGGCTTTACCTTCAAAGCGTCCTGTGCCTGGTCGATAGAAACGGCAAACACCTTTACGCCGGTTTCTTCCTGCCATTCTTCGTAAACTTCGCTGATAGCAGTGAGTTCGCGATTGCAAGGCTTACACCATTTTGCAAAGAACGTGATGATGAAGGGCTTTCCGTCGTTAGAGAGCTTTGCAGTATTTACACTCTTGCCGTTGATATCCTTAAGAACAACGGAGGGAAGCTGCGCCATGCTCTGAGTAGCGATACCGATGAGCAATGCAATTGTGAGTAAAATTGATTTCTTCATTGTATAAAGTTTTGAATTTATAATCAGCACTTACGGACTGCAAATTTCAACAGCCCATATTCGGTGCAAAATTACGACTTTTTTAAAGAAATAACACATTGTGCGTCCTAAAATTGTAATAATCAGGCGGGATATTGACTGCGGAAGCATGCTCACAGAGAACTTCCATGGTATATTTCCTGTAGTTTTAAGAAAATCAAACAAATTTGGAGGTTGCCGCCCGAATGAGCAGACAACCTCCAATATTTATATCTATGCAGCTTAGCAGAACACTTACTGCAAAGCGCTTTCCTTATTCAGCGATGAGCGTAAATTCAGCACCGCTACCAAAGTCTGTACCGTTCTGTTCAGAGAGAGCACGGAAGCGGATGTAGCGTGCCTTGACGGGCTTGTCGAAGAGCACACGCTTAGCTTCAGAGCCACGTGCGAAGCTTCCCTTCTTCACGGGTTCGCCCCATTCCTTGCCGTCCTGCGATACGTAGATTTCGTAATCCTTCACCTGACCGTTAGGACCATTCTGGCGAGGAGTATAAACGAAGCCCTTCATGGTCTTCATTTCGCTTGCGTCGAAATCAATCCAGTGAGGATACTTTGCTACAGTCACACCGTAAACTGTGTGCCAGATTGTAGAAACATCACCGTCAACGAGGCGTTCAGCACCTTCGCCGGGTTCCTGGCTTGAGCAGAATGTAACAACGAGGGGCACGCTTTCAATCTTAGCGTACGACATTTCAACAGCAAGTGCTTCGTTGTCGGCATACCAAGCCTTCACCGTACCGCCATTGCGGAGGTTGATAGCTTCAGTGTACTTAACGCCTTCCTTCGCACCATTCAAGCTATACATAATTGTGCGGCTCTTATCAACAGATGTGATTTCCACCTTACCGGTGTTGCTGCGTGTGATAGTCAAAGGCTTTTCGCCAGCTGTTACCACCTTCGCCTGGTCAGCCATGTTGTTGCCGAGTACAGGACGGATGATGAAACTGAAGTTATGCGCATTTGCCAAGCAACGGTCGTGGTTCAAAGGACCGCCCTGTCCGCATGATGCACCGCCAAGACCTGACACCTTGCTATCGAGGTAGAGGTGAGTACCTGTGCTTTCGGGGAGCTGATAGAAGTGAGGCGCATAGAGGAGTTCGAGGTTTGTCCAGGGCTGAGCAGAAACTGACATCTGACCGCCTGCTACGAACACTGCACCATGACCTGCTTCGTTAGTGAGCGAAATCCAGCGGATATCTTCACGGTTGCTGTAATCCTGAGGCTTGGGAAGCATGATGTTGTCATAGATGCTGTGGCTGTGCTGTTCGATGAACTGACCTGTCTTACGGTCGTTGTAGTTGTTGACAGGACCGCGGCCGTAGTAAGTTGCGAACTCGTACTGCTTAGGCATTTCGAGGTGATAACCGAGACGGGGGAGAATCAAGTTGGGCGAGTTTGAAGTAATCGCAGCCTGAAGTTCTACCGAACCATCAGGATAGATGGTGTAAATCTGGTTTGTAGTGAACTTAAAGTCGTTTTCGCCGAGCGCTTCGCCCTTTTCTACGATGCTGTAGCGACCAGACGAACCACCGAGGATATTAGCATACTTAGGAGCCTGGCTTTCTACGGTGAACGCAAGGATGAGTTCGCCGTTCTTGCCCTTTGCCTGTGTCATGCTGAGCGCCTTGTGCTTGAGGTTGTGCGTACCCTTGTTTGTCCACTGCTGATATACCCAGATATCGTTGTCAGTAGCTGCGCGGTAAGCGTCGAGCACCATGCCGCCTGAGCAAGGCTTAATCACGTCGAAGCCGTCGTAAGCGAGTTGTGAGAGGCAACCCTTCTTAGTGCAGAATGTAGCAGTGAAATCTGCGCCCTTCACGAAGATGCGACCATCTTCAGTTGTCACACTCACTTCGCCCTGCTGACCTGCTGCAATTGAGGGGAGGTTTGCTGCTTCCTTCAAGAGGAGCTGTTCCTGCATCTGCACGTAGCCCTTCTTTGCCCAAGGCTTGTTGTTCGCCAACTTGAACTGAACCTTCACGAAATATTCGCTGGTTTCCTTGAGTTGTACGCCTGAGAGGTCGAGGCGGAAGTTCTGCTTCTGACGAGGACCTACTGCCATGCGAGGACCTGTGAGAGGTTGGTCATCGAGTACGCATTCGCCATCTTCGTAGAGGCTCCATACGATTTGATAGTCGTTGAGGGGTTCGAAGTAGTTCTTGTTGAAGATTTCAATCACGCCCTTCTTCATGTCAACCGCCTTGACACCAACATTCTGGTAAACCTTCTTCACTTCAAAGTACTGGCCCTTGGGAGAAAGGTCGGGGCGCATGATACCGTTCATACAGAACATACCATCGTTGGGCTTGTCGCCGAAGTCGCCACCGTAGCCCCAGTACTTATCGCCTGTGACGGGGTCATAATTAATGACTGCCTGGTCCACCCAGTCCCAGATAGCGCCACCCATAAAGAAGTTGGTGCTTTCCATAGCTTCCCAGTAGTCGATGAGGTTACCTACTGCGTTACCCATTGAGTGAGCGTATTCAGAGATGTGGTAGGGATACTTAATACCATACTTACCCTTCACAGCACCCTGCACCCAAGCAATTGAGGGATATTGGTTAGAACCCATATCCACGATGTCGTTGTTGCGTTCGTACTGCACGGGGCGTGTAGTGTCAACCGTCTTAATCGCCTTGTAAGCTTCAACGAAGTTCTGACCGGGACCAGCTTCGTTACCAAGCGACCAGATGACGATTGAGGGGTGATTGATGTTGTTATACACCATTTCCATGTTGCGAGCCACGTGGTGGTTGAGGAATTCGGGCACGTGAGAGAGCGAAGCTTCGCCGTAGTAGTACTGGTGGCTCTCGATGTTACATTCGTCTTCGAGATAGATACCGTACTTGTCGCAAACGTAGTACCAATAGGGGTCGCAAACGTAGTGAGAGTTGCGCACGTGGTTGATATTACCGCGCTTCATGAGCATCACTTCGTACTCCATCTGTTCGCGAGTAATGGCATGACCGCGTTCGGGGCAAGTTTCATGACGGTTCACCCCCTTCATCTTGATGGGCTTGCCGTTCAAATAATAGTAGCGACCTTCCAAACCGAATTCGTCTTCAGACGCGGGTGTATCCTTGATTTCGCACTTGCGGAAACCTACGTTTGTAGAGAAAGTTTCGATTACGTTGCCCTTCTTGTCCTTCAATTCGCCAACGAGTACGTAGCGGTAAGGTGCTTCGGCGCTCCACTTCTTGATGCCTGCGCCCACCTGCATTGTTACCTTTGCGTGGTCAGCATCGTTCTTGCCGAGCGAGTTCACCTTTACTGAAGCAGTAACACCGGGAACGAGGGTTGTCTTTTCGCCATAGAGTTCTACAGCGTAGAGCGAGTAGTCAATCTTGTAACCCTTAGCGCTCTTATTGGTAAGGTTGAGCACTTCAGCGTCGATAGCAAGCGTTGCGTTTTCGAAGTTCGCATCGAAATCGGGGATGGCCTGCAAGTCGCGCACCTGTACCTGGGGCTTTGCAGAGAGTGCTACGGTACGGAAGATACCGGGGAGGCGGAACATGTCCTGACTTTCGAGGAACGAACCGTCAGAGTGGCGATACACTTCGACTGCCAACACGTTTTCGCCGGCAACGAGGTGCTTTGTGATATCGAATTCAGCAACGTTGCGCGAGTTCTTTGAGAAACCAACGTACTTGCCGTTGATGTAGAGGTAGAAGAAAGAGTCCACACCGTCGAAGCTGATGAGCACCTGACGACCTGCCCAGTCAGCAGGCACAGTGAATGTGCGGCGGTAAGAACCTACTTCGTTACGATTCTTATAAGTGGGCCAATCCTTTGCGGGTTCGCGCATCACACCGCCCTTCCAGTCGCCAACAGCCACCTGGTGCGCGAAGATTACGCGCTGGTTAGAGTAAACGGGCGTTCCGTACTTCTGCGAACCGTCCTTCTGAATACCTACTACGTTCCAGTTCATAGGTACTTGCACCTTGTCCCAGCCCGATACGTCGTAATCTACCTTGTAGAAGTCCACGGGGCGTTCTTCGGGGTTACCCACCCAATTGAAGCTCCACTCGCCGTTGAGCGACTTCCAGTACTTACTGTTTTCGGGCAACACCTTGCGCGCCTGTTCTACGTTTTCAAAGTTGAAGAACCAAGCATGAGGCTGCTGCTTGTTGAGCGCAACGCGCTCGGGGTTTTCCCAGTCGTTGCGGCCCTGAGGAGCAATGTCGCCAGTGGCATACTCAAAACCCTTGAGAGGATTTTCGTAATCAGCCATCGCTGGGAGCACGGCGCAACCCAACATAAGGCCAAGCAATGTTTTACGCATAAGCTTATTGTTTAGAGATTAATTGTTTGAATGCCTGATTGTGCAGCGCTTGCACACTACACCTTGCAAAGTTACAAAATATAGTTTGCATGAGCGAAAAAAAGAACAACGAATAAGTTATTACTCTCATAAAAAGTAAATTAAAGGGCGATAGGGGCGATAGAAACTATAGAAACTATAGGAACTATAGGAACTATAAAAACTATAGAGACTATAGGAACTATAGAAACTATAGCACCTATAAAAACTATAGCATCTATAAAGCTGAATCCTCCCGCAACAGCGATTCACACCAATCTGCAATGCCGAAGCACCATATCATTAAAAATTATGTTAAAGTCAACAAAGTTTGACAAAGCGGATGGTTCCGAATAAACAAAGGAAAGTTATCTTTGCTCTATATTCAAAGTTAACGTTGCGCTACATTCAAAGGAAAGTTATCTTTGCGCTTCATAGCCTTATAACCTTAAGACCTTATAACCTAAAATAGTAGACGAGTTATTAGGTACGAGTAGACGAGATGGTTTGACTCAAACGCTGGCATGCACACTGCATAGCCCTCATAACCTCATAACCTTATAACCTAAGTTCCAAACCTTACAACCTTATAACCTAAAGAGTTGAGCACAGCGAAACTTAAATAAAATTCAAAAATCTACACTATGGAAAACATCAATGCTTACTTGCCTTATTTACGCAATTACAATTTTACAGGCGTCGTGCCTGTTGTTATCGACTTCTACGCCACATGGTGCGGTCCCTGCAAAGCACTCGCTCCCCTGATTGAACGCCTTGCAACAGACTACGAGGGTCGGCTGAAGGTGCTCAAGGTGGATGTAGATAAGAATCAGGCGCTGGCAAATGCCGCCCGCATTCAGTCCATCCCTACCCTCTTCTTTATAGACATCAACGGAAACATCGAGCGAGTTGTGGGCGGTATGCCCTACAACGAGTTGGTTCGTCGTGTCGAAGCGCTGCTCTAAACCGTTACTGAGGCGGTGTTGTTCATTCCCGGTATAAAAAGAAAAGAGGTTGCGTCGTAAAAATACGGCGCAACCTCTTTATTTATGTACGATTGTCAGTCTGTCATACACGTACAGACGCGGACAATATTAGTCAGCCAACTTTGCCTTGATGAATTCGCGGTTGAGGCGAGCGATGTTGGCGATGCTTTCGTTCTTAGGACAAACGGCTTCGCAAGCGCGAGTGTTTGTACAGTTACCGAATCCGAGTTCGTCCATCTTAGCCACCATTGCCTTAGCGCGCTTAGCTGCTTCGGGGCGACCCTGGGGAAGGAGAGCAAATTGAGAAACCTTTGAAGAAACGTAGAGCATAGCCGAACCGTTCTTACATGCTGCAACGCATGCACCGCAACCGATACAAGTTGCGCAGTCCATAGCTTCGTCAGCGTCCTGCTTGGGGATGAGGATTGCGTTAGCATCCTGGGGCTGACCAGTACGTACTGTTACGTAACCGCCGGCAGCCTGAATCTTATCGAATGCTGAACGGTCAACCATACAGTCCTTGATTACGGGGAATGCTGCTGAACGCCAGGGTTCAACTGTGATGGTGTCGCCATCGTTGAACTTACGCATGTAAAGCTGGCAAGTAGTAGCGCCAGTAGCTGTCTTGCCGTGGGGTGTGCCGTTGATATAGAGTGAGCACATACCGCAGATGCCTTCGCGGCAGTCGTGGTCGAACACGAAAGGTTCCTTACCTTCGTTAACGAGTTCTTCGTTGAGGATGTCAAGCATTTCGAGGAATGAAGTATCATCTGGGATGTTCTTCATTTCACGCTGTTCGAAGTGACCCGCATCCTTAGGACCATTCTGCTTCCAATATTTAATTGTAAAAGAAATATTTTTTGCCATAATATTGAAGGTTGGAGGTTATGAGGTTATGAGGTTTTAAGGGGCTCCGCAGTGGAAACCGACCGTTTGTAAATGAGAGATTTCAGCATCTTATTTATCTCCTCATTGAGGTTTGACACTTCCTGATAATGTATATCTGACAGATAACCAAACCGGGATGATAAAATCAACTGTGTATCCAACTCATTGGACGAACCTAAAGCTGTACGCAGAAAGCGCAACAAGTCCTTATCCGACTCTCGGCCATAACCTTCGGCTATATTCGACGGAATAGAAATCGCACACCTTCTCATCTGACTCACCAAACCAAAAGTTTCTGATGGTGGATAATCCGAAGTTATAGAATAGACTATTTTAGCCAATTCCATACCTTTCTTCCAAACGATTAAATTCTTGTGTGATCCCATCCAGTTTCTTATAACCTTAAAACCTAAAAACCTTAAAACCTAAAAAGACTAATTTTTGTAGTTACGCGTTTGAACCTTGATTGCTTCGTAAACGAGGGGTTCCTTGTAGAGAACGGGTTCTTTGTCGTCGCTGCCCTGGTATTCCCAGCAACCTACGTAGAAGAAGTTTTCGTCGTCGCGCTTAGCTTCGCCTTCTTCTGTCTGGTATTCTTCACGGAAGTGACCACCGCAAGATTCGTTACGTGTGAGCGCATCGTGTGCGATGAGTTCGCCCATGATGATGAAGTCTTCGAGGCGGATTGCCTTTTCGAGTTCTACGTTTACGCCTTCAGCAGTTCCGGGAACGAAGAGGTTAGCGTAGAATTCCTTGCGGAGTTCCTTCATCTTAGCGAGACCAATCTTCAAACCTTCTGCTGTACGACCCATACCTACGTAGTCCCACATGATGCGACCGAGTTCCTTGTGGATAGAGTCAACCGAGCGCTTACCCTTGATGTTGAAGAGCTTCTGGATGCGTGCCTTCACAGCATCTTCTGCAGCCTTGAATTCGGGGAGGTCTGTTGAGAAGCGGGGAACTGTAATCTGGTCAGAAAGGTAGTTCTGGATAGTGTAGGGAAGCACGAAGTAACCATCTGCAAGACCCTGCATCAATGCTGATGCACCGAGGCGGTTAGCACCGTGGTCAGAGAAGTTACATTCACCGATAGCGAAGAGACCCTTGATAGATGTCTGGAGTTCGTAGTCAACCCAGATACCACCCATTGTGTAGTGCACTGCGGGGTAAATCATCATAGGAGTTTCGTAGGGGCTTTCGTCAGTGATTTCTTCGTACATATCGAAGAGGTTACCATAGCGAGCTTCGATTTCCTTGTGACCGAAGTCCTTGATAGCCTGTGAGAAGTCGAGGAACACGGCGAGACCTGTATTGTTTACGCCGAAGCCCTTGTCGCAACGTTCCTTAGCAGCGCGGCTGGCAACGTCACGGGGCACGAGGTTACCGAATGCGGGATAGCGACGTTCGAGGTAGTAGTCGCGGTCTTCTTCGGGAATGTCCTTACCCTGAATCTTGCCTTCCTGGAGTTTCTTAGCATCTTCCAACTTCTTGGGCACCCAGATACGACCGTCGTTACGGAGTGATTCAGACATCAGCGTGAGCTTAGACTGCTTGTCGCCGTGAACGGGGATACATGTGGGGTGAATCTGCACGTAAGAGGGGTTAGCGAAGTAAGCACCCTTACGGTAGCAAGCCATTGCTGCTGAACAGTTACAGCCCATAGCGTTAGTAGAGAGGAAGTATGCGTTACCGTAACCACCTGTACCGATAACCACTGCGTGAGCAGCGAAGCGTTCGATAGCGCCTGTTACGAGGTTGCGAGCGATGATACCGCGAGCACGACCGTCGATGATTACAACGTCGAGCATTTCGTAGCGAGTGTAGAGTTCTACAGTACCTGCATTCACCTGGCACATCAATGCTGAGTAAGCACCGAGGAGGAGCTGCTGACCTGTCTGGCCCTTAGCGTAGAAAGTACGGCTCACCTGAGCACCACCGAATGAACGGTTAGCCAACATACCGCCGTATTCGCGAGCGAAGGGAACACCCTGTGCCACGCACTGGTCGATGATGCTTGCACTTACTTCAGCGAGGCGATAAACGTTAGCTTCGCGAGCACGGTAGTCACCACCCTTCACTGTGTCGTAGAAGAGGCGATAAACTGAGTCACCATCGTTCTGATAATTCTTTGCAGCGTTGATACCACCCTGAGCTGCGATAGAGTGAGCGCGGCGGGGTGAGTCCTGAATGCAGAAGTTCTTTACTTTGAAGCCCATTTCGCCGAGTGAAGCAGCAGCACTTGCACCTGCAAGACCTGTACCTACCACGATAACATCGAGCTTACGCTTGTTCTTGGGGTTCACCAATTTCTGGTGAGCTTTATAATTGGTCCACTTCTCAGAGACGAGACCTTCAGGGATTTTAGAATCTATTGTAGCCATTGTTTATGGATAAGTTTTTTAATGGAGACGCAGCGGCGGACAGCTCCGCGCCCTCTCCTATTAAATAATGAGTAATTGCCGAAACCTATGGAGCGTCGGCAGCGTTTACTTAGCAAGCAGCGCCACAGCAGAGGCTACCGAGGTAGAACCACACTGCAACGAGCGCAAACATCGCGATGATGATTGTAGAGTAAACGTAAGAGATAGTCTTCCAGCGGTTGAACCAAATCTTGCCGTTCCAACCGAGTGTGTGCATCGCACTCCAGAAACCGTGAGTGAGGTGGAACCACAATGCAGCGAGCCACACGAGGTAAATCACTACGTAAACGGGGCAAGAGAATGTTTCCTTAATCCAGTAAACACCATCGGCAGCAAAAGTGTGCGCACCGTTGGGCAAGAGTTCCTGGAGCATCATGTTGTACCAGAAGTTGTAGAGGTGAAGAAGCATACCCAATACTACGATGATGCCGAGCACCAACATGTTCTGAGAAGCCCATTCCACCTTAGCGGGGCGGTCAGTCACTGCATAAGCACTGTTGCCACGCGCCTTCTTGTTCTGGAGCGTAAGAATAATAGCGTAGATGAAGTGAAGCGCAACGAGCGCAGCGAGGCCTGCCGTAGCAGCTACTGCATACCAGTTGGCACCCAACATCTCGCAGATCATGTTGTAACCTTCTTCTGAGAAGATGGCAACTACGTTCATGCATGCATGAAACGTCAGGAACAAAATAAGTGCTACGCCAGTCAATGACATAATCACCTTTCGTCCGATGGATGAATTACATAACCACATAGATTGAAGTTAATTGATTAAAAAAATTGTTAGTAAAAAAATGTTTCCTTTCCCGTAATCTGCACACTTCCGAAACTCTCCGCCTACCAGCCGAGGTTCGCTCCAGTGCGCAATATTAGCTATGCAAAGTTAATTTAACCTACACAAATTGCCAAAAATATGTACTGAAATTTTAAAGAATCCTAATAAATTAAGGCACGCGAGCTAAAATTCGGCAAAAAGTTTTGCCATTAACAGAATTCTGCGTAATTTTGCACTCGCTTATTCAAGCATACCTTATTTATTTATCACTTAACACATTATTAATTATGTACTTGGATTCTGTAAAGAAGCAAGAAATCTTTGGACAGTACGGAAAGTCTAACACGGATACTGGTTCTGCTGAAAGCCAGATCGCCTTGTTTTCATACCGTATTTCCCATTTGACGGAACACATGCGCGCAAACCGTAAAGATAATAGCACTAAGCGCGCGCTCGTAATGCTCGTAGGTAAGCGCCGTGCGCTCCTCAACTACTTGAAGGACCGCGACATCAACCGCTACCGTGCTATCGTTAAGGCACTCGGCCTTCGTAAGTAAAACAGCAACGACAAACGACAAAAAAAGTGTCAAGCCCCTCTCGGGTTTGACACTTTTTTGTTTGAGGGATTTGTTTAGGTTATGAGGTTATAAGGTCGCTTTGCTTGTGAGGTTTTAAGGTTGCCGTGCGGAATGCGTGCAAACAAGTGCTCTAGTCAAACCATCTCGTCTACTCGTACCTAACAACTCGTCTACTATTTTAGGTTATAAGGTTGCCGTGCTGAATGCATGCCTGAGTACAAGCAACGGTCGACTCTAAACATCTCGTCTACTGACTTAAGGTTTTGCACTATGCAGTACATGTGGGAGACGCCCCAGTGGGACGTCTCTACGCCGGGACATTCCTATATGATTTTAAAATAAAACGGAGAAATGCCGCGGGGCATTTCTCCGTTTTCATTATTTACAACTGACTCGCGTATCACGAGCCTAAGTTTCTTCGGTATGAGGATTTACAAGAATTTAAGATTTAAGGAGCGAGGGAACATTCCCGAATGGCAACCTTAAAACCTCACTACCTCGCAATTATTATTCCCAGTTAGAAGAATTCCAAGGTGCATCCTGCTTGTTGGTAAGCATTTCATTTTCACCTGTAATCTGATAACCATCGTTCTTCACCCCGAGCTGAGGATTAGACGCTGCGATAATACCTTCTGAGACAAAAGACAATGTTGTTGTCTGAGGTGCAATATATACCTTTTTCATATTTTCAAATTTTATTTTTTAATTAATTATCAATATTACTTGATAAATACCTTCTTACCTGTATTAGTAACGTAAACACCGTTAGTAGGATAGAGTACTACTCGACCATTCAAGTCATAGTAAACAGTCTTCGTTGCATTAACATTGCCTTCTACAGCATCAATACCAGTTGTTGAACCGAAGCTGAGACGCAATGCGTTTGTAGGTTCAGCAAGTGCTGAGTTCAAGATATAAGCCTTATTAGCTGCAATCTTAGCAGAAACTGAAGGATAGAAGCCTACAACACCTTCATTGTTTGCAAGTGCATAGTATTCGCTATCTGTAGTGTTAAAGTTACCACGGCGAGCTGTAGAACCAGAGAGGATTGAACCATCAAATGTTGTTCCTGCTTCGGTAGATACAGCAAAGTTGTAAGTGTCAGATTCGTTTTCTGAAGTTGAATAAATCAACATAGCCTGCTTCTTAGCAACTACAGTACCTGCAGCAACTTCTTCCAATTCGAGGTTACCAGCAGCATCAACACCTGTAGCATAGAACACCTTCAAAGTTGCATCTTCAGGAACAACTACCGCCATAGGCAAGCAGAGTGTAGACCACTTCGCAGCACCTACCTTGACAGGAATTTCTGTAATTTCCTTAATTAACCAAAGGTTACCGTCGTTAGTTGCAGGTGACTGTTGGCGAACAATAGTTCTATTGGTACCAGTACCACAGTGGAAATACTTTTCGGTATTATTGTTGCCACGAATTGACCATACATTAGAAAGATTACGCTGAGGTTCAATTACCATTGTACCATAATTGCTAATAGGAAGGTCAGGATTACTCATATCATTAAATGCTGACATAAAGGCAAAATAGTAGTCAGAGTTTGCGTGAGCAATCTTATAACCACCATCAACTGTGATAAACTGGAATGCAGTTTCAGCAACGGGGCGTTCACCTACTTTGGTTTCAATCAATATTTCGCGATCAAAGTATACAGTCTTACCGCCATTCTTGTCGCAACCTGAGATTGAGTAAACAGCCTTACCCTTACAGTTAGCATCATTATATGAAATCAACTGATAGAACTTGTCAGCAGAAATAGTGTTACCGCTTTTGGGAGCTGTTTCAGGGAGATTGTCAAGCACGTCAACGAACGTCGCATAGTTTTGGTTCTCATTGTAAGCAGCCAACTTAGCTACTAATTCAGGAGAACGAGGGTCTACAAACTTCGCATATTCATCTGAAGCGTAGTTTTCATCAATGCCTGTGGGAGCATCATATGTGTAGTCATCAACGAGGTCTGAAGCTGGTGCAATAATAAAAGTAGAACCGGGATCATTGTGTTGATCACCCCAAACGCCAAGACCATTGTTTGCAGCATCAACGTTGATACAAGCATTCAAGTCGCGACCACCATCTACATTACAAATGAGCACGAAATTATTGCCATTCTTGCGTACGATGAACTCATCTGTATATCCGTCTGTTGCAGCAAATGTCACAGCTATGCTATTCTGACTCTTTGCTTTCAATGAAGAAGTTGCACCTTTTTCCATGTTGTACAATCTTACCACGTAAGGCTTACCTGCTACGCGTTCGAATGCCCAAAGATTTTCTTTCGCTAATGCCTGTGTACCTACCTTTGTATGAACAGGGCTATTACCTTCGTTCTTATATACAACAGGACGAGTGCCTTGGTTATTGATAGTCAACGTGTAGAACTTATCGCTTGTAAACTGACCATCTGTAATAGTCATTGCTGTGAAGGGGAAGCTTGATTCGCAAGCAATATCTACACTTTTTACGTCACCGGCTATGTATTCTCCTGGAGTTTTGAAAGAACTATTCACAAAATAGTCAATAGCAGGAGCCATTGAAAGTTCAATACTGGTGCCATTATCAATATTTACTGTTTTCGTAGTAATCAATGACTCACCCTCATAGTAATTAAATGTAACTTGCTGGTTGAAATCATCAGTAAGCTTAGCCAATGCGTCTTCGGGGATATCAGCAACTTCTGTAATGAGAAGGCGATTACCATCATCTGTACTGTTCCATCCACCTACACAACCGTAACTCCAGCCTGTTGAAACATTTACGAACTCGCTTCCCTTAACCTTAATAGTAAAGTAACCTTCTGTATCACTCTTAACTACCGCAACAGGGTAACCTGGTTTTTCTACCAAGGGGAAATAAGTATTAGATACATCACTTACATATTTACCTGCACCAATTGAGTACAAATAAGTAGAACCTTCGTGTGTAAACAATGCGAATTGCTGATCAGCACTTTCTGCATTTATAGCAATTCCGGGATTATTAGCGCGATTTAATGTTCCGCCACAAGCATCAAGATGAGTAGACGTAGCAGTCGCATACATCGCACCGCGAGCAACTTCCTTAGGAACAATGGTATACACCTTGTAGTTACTAAGTTGAGCAACATCAGTAATTACTGTCTGTGCCCATGCTGACCCCACGAATGCGCAGAGCAGCATTAAAAGAGAAGTAATTTTCTTCATAATTTGTTAATTAAAATTTATTGTTAATTGTTTATTTTTAACACGTTGGATTTCCTAAATGGGAATTTGGGATTGCAAATTTAGGACTTTAAATTTAAATGGAAATAAGTTAAAGATTGGAAAATGAGAAAGAAAACAATCTTAGGGGGGGGGATTGCAATGTAGAGTGAGCAAAAGGAGAAGTCAATACAGAGTACAGGCGCCAGAGTACAGAGTACAGAGTCCAGCCTCTAAGGGCCATCCGGATGTTGCGGGCACGGCTGGCGAAAGTCTGTGTAAGTCTGAGAAGTGTGTGAGAATAATCAATCCAGTTTTTTTTGCATGAAAACGCAATTTAAGGAGATGTCCCATGGAATAATGTCCTACGTAGAGACGTCTCATTGAGGCGTCTCCAAATCAAATACCTATTTTGGGATTTTGCAGTACAGGAGACGCCCCACTGGGACGTCTCTACGCAGGGTGCAGCGTGCAAACAAGCATTCGAGTCAAACCATCTCGTCTACTTTTTAAGGTTATGAGGTTTTAGGTCGCTTCGCTTGTGAGGTTTTAAGGTAACCAACCCGGATGGTCTCTCATTTATTCGCTTGCGCTCATCAGCTTCGCAGTCTCCTTTCTGATTTCTCCTTTCTGATTTCTCCTTTCCCCTCGCTTGTTTACTAAATTTTGACAAAATCACTTTGTCAAAATTTTTAACATCCCTTAACATCGCTCAAAAAGTAAAAAAGTTTAAAACTTTAACTTCTGTTAAGAAAAACTTACGTTGTTTAACAAAAATTTTCGGAAAACAGCGCAATTTTTTCCTTCTTAAAAAGAAAAACGTTTTTCTTAAAAGGAAAAAATTCCTACTTAAAAGGAATAAAATCCTTCTTCAAAGGAAGTTTTCAGGAGAAAGGTCACAAAAAAAGGAGGGCAGCACAGCCCTCCTTTAACTTTATGCAAATATACATCAAAAATCGGCGATCTCCAAATCTGCATTTCGCGACATTTTTACAAAAGTTAACAGTTTTGCACTATCTTTTGCTATTTCTTACCTTACAAAAAGGGTAATTTTTGCACACCCGATTTTGAGCGCAAAAATTGAAATGCACGAAAATGATGAAATCGATTTTTACGATGTATTATCTTATTTAGTCGGTTATTTCGAAGCCGATTTCGCTCAGTGCTTTGCCGATTTCTTCCTTCGTAGCGCTTCCTTCGACGGTGATTGTCTTTTTGGAAAGTTCAACCTTGGCTGAAATTACACCAGGCAGTTGGCTTACAACCTTTTCGGCATTCATGCGGCAGTGGTTGCAGTGCAATCCTTCGACTTTGTAGGTGTTGACCTGCGGTGCATCAGGTTTGTGGCAGTTGCAGGCGCTGTCGTTACAGTTGCAGGTGCTGTCGTTGCAACTGCAGGCGTTGTCGTGATGATGGCATCCGCACTCCGATTCGCCATGATGGCAACCGCAGCCGTGGTGCTTGTGGCGCTGCCAGAAAGCGTTGAGCAGCAGGAGTGCGAGCACGATGGTGCAACCCAAACTGAAAAGGTCGAGGTGATCGTGGTGGCAGGTGTGGAGATGAACCAAGGCGGAGGTGAACCATTCGCGCGGCATCAGCAGGTCAACGGCATAGGCAAAACCTATGGCTGTGAGCACAATGGAGAGGACGTACATTGCCAGCGTGCGGCGACCCATTACCTTGCCTACGATGAGCAGCGAAGCAATGTTGCAGGCGGGGCCCACCATGAGCAGCAGCAAGGCAGCACCCGGCGAAATGCCCTTGAGCATCAGGGCTACAGCGATAGGTATGCTGCCCGTGGCGCAAAGATACATGGGGAAAATCAGGATGAGCACGAAGAGAATGCTCAGCGTGGTGCTGTCCTTAAAGTAGAAAAAGAAGCTGTCGGGCACAAGGATGGTGATAATGCCCGCTACGAGCAGACCAAAGACGAGCCACTTGCCAATGTCCTGCATCATATCGACAAAGCCGTAGCGCAGGGCGAGGCGCAGTTTCGCCCAAAATCCCTCGGGGCGCTGAGTGGCAGTTGTGGTAGTGGTGGAGTGGGCAGTTGCGACGGGTTCGTTTTTGCTGATGGCATTGCAGAGCGTACCGCCTACGAGCGCTGTAACCAAGGCTGCAATGGGGCGGATAATGGCGAAGGGCAAGCCCATGAGCGAGTAGGTAGCGATGATAGAGTCAATGCCGGTTTGCGGAGTGGCTGTAAGGAAAGCGATTGTTGCCCCCTTGCTGGCTCCGTCGCGGCGCAGTGCCATGGCTGTGGGGATTACGCCACACGAGCACAAGGGCAGCGGAATGCCAAAGAGCGTGGCGTAGAGCACGGAGCGCAGATTGTTGGCGGAGAGGTATTTGCCGTAGAGCGTGTTGGGGACGAAAGCGTGCATAAGCCCTGCTAGGAAAAATCCCAGCAACAAGAAGGGCGACATCTCGCCGATGAGTTGAAGTATTTCGTGCATGAGGGTAGAGTGTTGCTTTTTTAGATGCTATAGAAATTATAGAAACTATAGAATTTATAGATGCTATAGAAATGATAGATGCAAAAGAGAGGAGTTTGTATTATTATAATTGTATGAGGCTATCGCGTAAGTGTTTTGCTCATGGCTTCGGCTGCAACAAAACCCGTCGTCCAGGCTGCCTGAAGGTTGAACCCACCCGTTACGGCGTCGATGTCGAGCAGTTCGCCTGCGAAGTAGAGACCGGGGAGCACGCGACTTTCGAGCGTGTTGGGGTCAACTGACGAAAGTGCTACGCCGCCGCAGGTGACGAACTCTTCGCGGTGGGGATAGCGCTCGGCTATCTGGTAGGCGTCGGACGTGAGCGTGTTGAGCAAGCGGTTGAATCCTTTTTTGCCCAACTCTGCCCAGGGTTTCTCGGGCGACAATTCGCTGCGCTGCAAGAGGTAGTTCCACAGGCGCGACTGCAAGCCGTAGGGGCGCACGGACGAGAGCTGGCGCTGCGGGTAGGTTCCTGCCAGCGCGTGGAGTTCGGCAGCAACTTCCTCAGCATTCGTAATGCCCACCCAGTTTACCAGCAGCGGAGCGGAGTACGAGGTTTCTGCCAAATGGCGTGCAGCGTGGGAGGAGAGTTTCAGAATGGCAGGTCCGCTCATGCCCCAGTGCGTAATGAGCAGGGGACCTTGTGCCTTGAACTTCGTAGCAGCCAGTGAGGCGATGGCATTTTCGACCACCACGCCCATGAGTTCGCGCAGAGGTGCGTGGTCGATGGTGAAGGTGAAGAGCGAGGGCACGGGCGACTCTATCGTGTGGCGCAGGGCGGCAAGTTGTGTGAGCAATCCTTCTGCACGCGGCTGTCCGCCCGCTGTGAGCAGTACGCGGTCGGCTATGACGACGTCTGCGCCGTCGTTGAAGCTGAGGCGGAAGGTTTTTGTAGGTTCGTCGTAAGCGATGGCATGCATGGTGTGCTGCAATTTTACGACTACGCCGAGTCGGCGCGCTTCGTTTTGCAGACAGAGCGTGATACTGTGGCTGTCCTGCGATACGGGGAATACGCATTCGTCCTCCTGCGTAGTGAGGCGCACGCCGTGCGATTCGAACCACTCGTAGGCATCGTTGTGGTCGAACGTCTTGAACAAGCGCTTCATGAGTTTGTGGCCGCGCGGATAGACCGCCTTGAGGTCGGCAACTTGCGCAAAGGAGTTGGTGCAGTTGCAGCGTCCGCCACCGCTCACCTCGACCTTTGCCAACGGGCGCTTGGCGCGCTCGTAGATACAAACGCTTGCCTCGGGGCATCGCTCCTTCAGGGCGATTGCTGCAAAGAAACCTGCTGCGCCTCCGCCAATGATTGCTATGTGCATAGGATTATTCATTAAACAGAAAAAGGCGGGCGAGGAGCGTTTCTGCTTAGGATTAAGCTCCACTCGTTCGTCCGCCTTGATATGGTGCTGGAGTCAGAAAAGAATAGCGTTACTCGTTTTCTTCCAGGAATTTCTTTACTTCGATAGCTGCCTTGCATCCGCTCGCTGCCGCTGTGATAGCCTGGCGATAGAGGGGATCGGCAACGTCGCCTGCGGCAAAGACGCCGGGTACGTTTGTGACGGGCGTAGCGCCTTCGGTGATGATGTAGCCCACTTCGTCGGTGTTGACCCAGGGCTTCACGATGTCGCTGTTGGGCTTATGGCCGATGGCGAGGAAGAAACCGTCAATCTGAATGTCGAGCTGCTTTTCTTCATCAGTGCCCTTTTTGTAAACGAGGTGTGCGCCCTCAACGCCGTTTTCGCCAAAAAGGCCTACGGTGTTGGTGTTGAAGAGCACCTCAATCTTGGGATTCGCGAAAACGCGATCCTGCATAGCCTGCGAAGCGCGCAGGTAGTCCTTGCGTACGATGAGATAAACCTTCTGAGCAAGGCCGGCAAGATAAGTAGCCTCCTCGCATGCTGTGTCGCCACCGCCTACGACTGCTACTGTCTTCTTGCGATAGAAGAAACCGTCGCACGTAGCGCAAGCGCTGACGCCCTGTCCGCGGTATTTTTCTTCGTCAGCAAGACCTAAGTACTTTGCAGACGCTCCGGTAGCCACGATGAGTGTCTTGCACTGCACCTGTGAGTCGTCGTCGAACGTGATGGTGAAGGGACGCAGGCTCAAATCGGTCTTCACCGCAATGGCAGAGCGAATTTCTGTGCCGAAACGCACGCACTGCTGGCGGAGGTCGTCCATCATCTGGTTGCCGTCAACTCCTTCGGGGTAGCCGGGGAAGTTTTCGATTTCAGTAGTCGTTGTGAGTTGTCCGCCGGGCTGGATGCCTTCGTAGAGCACGGGAGCGATGCCTGCGCGACCGGCGTAAATACCTGCAGTATAGCCTGCGGGGCCTGAGCCCAATATCAAACAATCAATGAGTTCCATAATTTCAGTGTGTTTTGTTTATCGTAAGTCAATAATTTCGTAATCGGGATGGGCTTTTGCGTCGAAGACGAAAGCCGAAGTGGGGGTGTTCTGGTTCGCGCGATAGCTGTTGATGTCGATGGTCATCCAAGTCGTACCCTTGCGCACCTTTATCTGCATTGGTGTGTTGAGACTCTTGTCGATGATGATGACCATCTCTTGAACGCCGGCGTCGGCCTTCTTCGCCTTCATGCTGACTTCGTGGGCAATGCGTCCCTGGTGCTTCGTGGTTTTCGTAGCGAGGTCGTAGCCTTTTTCGTAGAGCGTGATGAAGTGCATGGGGTTGATGGCTTGAATTTCTTCGGACGTAGGATTGCTGACGTTGACCTCGCCGCTGCCTTCGAGGGCTGTCCAAAGTGTAGTTCCGTCAAACCAGGCTTTGAGGGCATCGCTGTCGAGCGCAAAACTATTGTTGCGCAGCGTGATGATGCCCGTAATAGGTTTTACGGCATGGCGTGCGCCCTGCTGAGTGGCGGTAAACGAAACAACGGTGCCACTGCTCTTTCGAAAAGTGTCGGCGGTGTTGTCAAGAATCTTTTTTGCCGACTGCGCCATTGCGCTGCCCATAATGAATGGGGCTATAAGGAGTAACAATAACTTTTTCATCCTGTCGATTAATCGGTTTTAAGGAGTTCTATGCATGGGGCGAATCACCCCAGTGTAGGTGTGACGTTTAGAGAGAGTTGAGCTTGATTTCGAGTTCGGCAAGGTCTGCGCAGTAAACTTCGCGCGGTTTAGCACCACGTGCGGGACCTACGATGCCCACTTTCTCCATCTGGTCCATGAGGCGGCCGGCACGGTTGTAACCAATGGAGAAGCGGCGCTGGATGAGCGAGGTGGAGCCTTGCTGATGGACAACGATTTCGCGCGCTGCATCGGCAAACATCGGGTCGAGGCTACCGCTGTCAACACTTTCGCCGCTACCACCGGAAGAACTTTCTTCCATAGCAGGTTCGGGCAATTCGAAGGCGGAGAGGTAGCCTTGCTGGCAGGCGATGTGCTGGCAAATCTGTTCGACCTCAGGCGTATCGACGAAGGCACACTGCACACGCGTGGGGGTGTTGCCTGCAAGGAAGAGCATGTCGCCCTTGCCCACAAGTTGGTCGGCGCCCTTGCAGTCGAGGATGGTGCGCGAGTCGATTTGCGACATCACCTTGAACGCCATGCGCGCAGGGAAGTTGGCCTTAATCGTACCTGTGATGATATTCGTAGTGGGTCGTTGCGTTGCAATAATCATGTGCATGCCGACAGCACGTGCCAACTGTGCGATACGAGCGATGGGGAGTTCTACTTCCTTGCCTGCCGTCATAATCAAGTCGCCAAACTCGTCGATAACGACTACGATGTAGGGCATAAAGTGGTGGCCGTGTTCAGGATTGAGCTGGCGCGCAATGAACTTGGCGTTGTATTCCTTGATGTTTCGCACGCGAGCTTTTTTCAGGAGGTCGTAGCGTGTGTCCATTTCCTGACAAAGACTGTTGAGCGTTTGGATTACCTTCGTCACGTCGGTAATAATGGCATCGCCTTCAGCGGGAATTTTTGCCAGGAAGTGGTTTTCAATCGGTGCGTAGATGGAGAATTCCACCTTCTTGGGGTCAACCATCACGATTTTCAACTCTGCGGGGTGCTTCTTGTAGAGGAGCGAAGTGATGATGGCGTTCAATCCGACAGACTTACCCTGACCCGTAGCACCGGCAACGAGGAGGTGGGGCATCTTTGCCAAATCCACCATGAAGACTTCGTTGGTAATCGTTTTACCCAAAGCAATGGGGAGGTCGAAAGTGGTGTCCTGGAATTTCTTTGAGTTCAGGATGCTCTCCATCGATACGATGAGCGGCTTCTGATTGGGCACTTCAATACCGATGGTGCCCTTGCCGGGAATGGGGGCGATGATGCGGACGCCGATGGCAGAGAGATTGAGCGCAATGTCGTTTTCGAGGTTGCGAATCTTGGCAATCTTCACACCGGGCGCCGGCGTAATTTCGTAGAGCGTGATGGTAGGACCAATGGTGGCCTTGATAGAAGATATCTCAACGCCAAAGTTTTTGAGCACTTGCGTGATGCGGTCTTTGTTTGCCTTGAGTTCTTCATCGTTCTGCTGAAGTTCGGCACCTTCGTATTTCATCAAAAGGTTAAGCGAGGGATACTTGTAGTTCTCAAGGTCTTTCTTGGGGTCGTAAGGACCTTGAAGTTTTACGTCTTCAAGTGTGGCGCCATCTGCCTTTTCTTCGTCAACACCAGCCTCTACGGTGAAGGATTCATCGGCAGGAGTTTCGGTGTCGGCAGCGTCGGTGTCATCAAGTGCAGGAGCGATGGCGTCTTCGTCAGCCACGTCAATGTCGATGATAGCGTCTTCGCTTGTCGCTTCGTCCGGATTTTCTGCGGCGTCTTCGTCCGATGGAGTTGCAGCATCGGTAGCGCTCAAAACTTCACCCGTAGTGAGGTCAACAGTGAGCGGTCCTTCGTCTGTATAAACTTGCTGAATATCTCCAGTCTCTGCAGTTGCTGCGTCTTCGCTTTCGTCGGCATCAGCGTCTGTTGCAGAAGCGTCTTTCGGTGTGCGCTTAGGCAGATGTTCCTTGATATATCCGGTGGGGTTGAGCATTGTGCGCAACACGATGATGGCCTTGCTGCTGAAGTAAATGATGTAGCAGAGCGCCAGCACGATGCAAACGATAAATGCGCCCGACGTTCCGATTTGTTGCACCAGGAGTTGGCTTACGTTTTCGCCGTGTTCGCCTCCGAGGAAGAAGGTCTGTTTGGGAAACAAGTCGGAGGGCAGGGCATAGCGTTCCAGCAAACTGAATGTGACGGACGACCACACCATGAGCAACGTGCATTGGATAAAGCATTTGCGAAGCACGATTCGGTAAGCCTTAACCAATTTCATTCCCATGAATGTAAGGAATATGGGAATGAAGAAAGCGCTTAACCCGAAGCAACCTTGCATAAAGTAGTGCGACAGGCGTGCTCCCATCACGCCACAAGCATTCTTTGCTTCGACGAGGGTGCCGTTTTCCAATTGCGAAAGATCCAAATAGCCATTTTGGATGTTAGAGATAAATGCTATATAGAGTATCAGCGCAATGCCGAGGATGATGAAACCTACAGCGCTGCGGAACTTCTCGCCCAGGAGAAATTCCTTCATGCCTCCTCCGAGCACAACGTCAGAGTAGGTCGCATCCGAAGTCTCTGTTTTCTTCGTTTTAGTCTTAACCTTATTTTTGTTATTATTGGTTTGTTTCGTCGCCATATATAATATGAGTATTAGAGTGCAAAAGTACACTATTTTTTTCAATTACGCGGAGTTTGGCAAATCGAAAAAAGTATATTTCACCTTGTGATTTAAAATACGAATAATGATTGCGCTGATTTGTGAAAATACAAAGCGGATTCTGGAAGACACAAAAGCTGATGGTGGAAAACGCAATGCAACTTGCTGCAGAGTGCAAAACAATAAGGCGAGACAACCACCTCGTTTGAAGTGCTTATCTCGCCTTGTGTCGCCTTTACTTATAAATTATCTAACAAGTTTATAGAGGATATGGAGCGTGTAAACGATTTCATTACTTACAGCAACATCACTCTAAAAGATTGGGTGGAGATATATCCAACTAAATAATCCTATTATCAAATAGGTTTCAGTTCAACAGTCAATCCCATTGCAGCTGCAATCTTATAAAGGGTTGCAACCGTGGGAACTGTTATGCCTCGTTCAATGCGTGATATATAACCTTTGTCTGCACCAATACGCTTTGCAAGTTCAGCTTGTGTCAAACGAGCGTTCTTGCGAGCATCAAGCAGTATCTGCGCATTGTACTCCTCCCAAGCCTTTGCAGTAGCCTCTGCACGACTTTGAGTGCCAATCTCTCCAAACTCCCTTGCAAGTTCGGCACTTACATCATAAATATCATTCTTTTTGCTCATAATACTCTTTCTTTAATTGTACTGCTTTTTTAATTTCACTATCGGGTGTCTTTTGGGTTTTCTTCTTAAAACAGTTAAACAAAACCACAATGGTGTCACCATCGTATATGAAAAAGATACGGAACTCATTATTGCAGTAGTTCACTCGGAATTCATATATCCCATCACGAATGTACTTTATGTAATGGTGCGGTATTTTATCCTCTGTTTCAAATAACAACAATGCACGCATTATTTTTATTCGTTCAGGTTGGGATAATTTCGCCATAAAGTCGGCGTAATACCGTTTGTATGCAATTATCTTTTTCATAGTGTTGCAAATATAAGCAAAGTTGTATAACTATGCAACTTTTGTAAGAGATATTTTCTAAAACCTTACAAGGTTGGTAATGGTATCAAATCTTAAAACTGCATTTTCGCCCCCTCGTGGGGCGTTTTTATGTATGTAACCCCTTTCGCTTATCAAAAAATCATTTTAGTAGTATAGGTAAAAAACTGTTAAACATTTCAGGTAAAAATAATTTTTTCAAAAAAGTTACTTACTATTTACTCTTTTTCTACTTAGGGGTATTCAGAATTTATTTAACTGATATACAAAAAGTTAAATAAATTCTGAATACCCCTAAGTAGGTGTAGGTTCTTGCCGTAGAATTAAGGAGTACAGCCTCATCGTCCAGCAAAAGAATGGCGATTTACGCCTCTCTGCCTACAACAAGAAACGAGAAATCGAAAGCAACAGTGGCAAACACTACATCGCAGAAGCCAATGGCAACCCCAATTACCTTTTTCGTTTAGAGGTTCGTGTCAATGGCGATACCTTGCGAGAATATTTCCAACACTTGGGTATAGAGTACAACCCAATGCTGTTCTGCAACGAAGATTTCCTTTGGCGTTTGTTCCTTGATTTTTCAAGCAGAGTGTTACGCTTCCAAACAGTCAAGGGTAAACAGACCCTCGATATTCTTGATATTGTTGCGTAGGGTATTAGTAAACCACCCTATGAATACATAGTATTTTACTCTAATTGATTGATATAATAGGGGATAATCTATATAAAATCTATGTATAAATATATTTAATTATTTATAGTAAATGTTAAAATAATCTTAATTTCTATGAAAAACATGCAGAAAACTTGTTTATCACATCAAAAAACACTAACTTTGCACTATCTCTCTTAGAAACACTATTCTTTCTTGAATAGTCCAAGCCACTCTTTAGTGGCTTTTTTTTATAAAACACTATGGAACGAGTAACATTCTATGTAGATGGTTTTAATTTCTATTATGGATTAAAAACAAAAAAAAGAATCGATCCTATTTGGAAGAAAGCATATTGGATTGATTTAGTTAAATTCTTTGAGCAATTTTTGGGCAAAGGTCAGGTCCTAGAACAAGTGATATATTTTACAGCCTCCCCATTAAGTAAAGATAAGAGCAGTCGACAAAGCGCATTCCTAAATGCAAACAAATTAATAAATGGGGATAGATTTGAAGTTGTGAGAGGCAAATATCTCTCAAAAACATTTAATTGCCCCAATTGTAAGTATGCAATAACTAAACCTGAGGAAAAGAAAACGGATGTAAACATTTCTGTCCGAATGATTGCGGATTGCATAAATGACAAAACAGATAAGTTAGTTTTAGTAAGTGGTGACAGTGATTTGGTCCCTCCAATTGAATTTATTTTAAAACAATATAAAGAAAAAGAGATAAAGGTTTATTTTCCACCTGCCATAAATAGTAGCAACCTCTCAAATCTTATGAGGTATAATAAAAGCAAAACTGTACAGATAGAGAAGAATTTTAATAAAATACAAAATAGTATTATGCCCGATATTGTTTCTGCTAATGGTAAATCATACTCAATCCCTGATAAATGGAAATTATAATATTGTATAGTATATAGAATTGGCATAAACAGAATTTTGTTTCAAAATAAAAATGTATCAATATAACTTAAAATTTGGTTGTATTGATACATTTTTTTGTATGAGTTTAATCTAAAATATTATGTTGAAGATGCCTTATAATAATGTTAGCATCTTATTATATAGGGGATTTGACTGTCCATCTGCTGTATATATTGATGAAAATTTATTTTCAGTTTGCTTTAGTTCGTTTATAGAAAATCCCATCTGCTCAAGGTTTTTTTCAATATCAAGCATACTTGTTTGATTATATGTTACAAAAAAAATGTTTTTGTGTGATAGTATCCCATTTTTTAATGCAGTAAAGAAATCGTAAAAGTAATCACTATCTGTGATACCCATAGAATGACCGTATATTATAATATTATCAGAGCAGAATAAATCATTGATGAAATTGTTCTCTCCATATCGAGGATGGTTTTTCTTTACAATGTGGTTTAATTCTACGCTTTTACAATTCGGATTTATTGCATGAGAGTCTATCCCTATTATTAATTCATCTGGTATTCTATACATAAATCCTTTGTTGGTTTGCTCTCTTGGTTCAAACCAACCGTGAATAGGTGTAGGTTCTTCTTTATCCTTAAAACCTGCTAGGTAATAAGGTGAAGTATAATTAAATGTGTAACATAAAGATTTACTTTTTGGATATTCTAGAAATTTATATGCACACGAGTCTTTGTTTATTTCTATTTTATCAAGTTCTGTAATTTCAGGTAGGTATATTCCCCAAGCCTTATTTATCATTAGCCAACTGTTGTTGATATTTTCAAATAAATCTTGTGATGGATTATTTTGATAATATATGAATAAATCTCTAAATATTTGCTCTATATCACACCATCTTCTTTTGTCTTTTTGGTAGTTATCACGAATATCATTCATTAAAGGCGTAAAAGAGTATTTGATAAAGTGTGTAGAACCAATGAAATTCTCAAATTTGGTATTAAGTCCTAAATCAATATCAAATCCATTTCCTAATATGACTATTGTTCTCATTTTGGTTGTGAATTTTTATGAGTTTCTATTTTCTTCATTTATCTTCTTTGCTTCCTCAATATTGATATGGGCATTTCTACCATTTTTGTGTAACAATGCAAGCAAATGCCCACCATTCAGCAATTTCAAAGGTTTATCCTTTGCAAATTCATAGGAGTCATGTCCATAATCAGATGTTGTAATCAAGATACCCGAATTTGCTCCCTCGTTTATTACTGTGCCATACAAATCTCGTACAGCAGAAACACCAACAGTGTTGGTGTAGCGTTTTGCTTGTATAACTATCTTTCCACCACGCAAAGGGTCTGGGTCAAATACTATAGCATCAACTCCACCATCTCTACTTGCTTGTGTAACTTTCACCTCTCCACCATTCCTTGCAAATTCCATTTCAAAGAGTTCCCTTACAAGGTGTTCAAAATCTTCCCAATGCATAGCTGCAAGATTTGTACCTTGATTTACCTCAACATCTTTGCCCTCAACAAATCTTCTATCTTTCTTGTTGAACGTCAAAATAGGAGTGATTGGAGATATGCCTATAAGTTTTGCAGCAGATACACCTTTTAATGCTTTGAAACACGCTTTGGGTTCAACTTGTGACAAGTTTATCTGTGAGAATTTTTCTCTACTAACTTGGATAGATAGAATACATTTCCTTTCTGTTATTCCCGTTGCAGGGTTTACTTGTGTTACAAATCCATTGAAAGTTACACCGTTTATTTCATCGTTTGTGTCAATGGCAAATATTTCATATAACGAGCGAAGTGTTATTGAGTACAAGACATTCTCATACCTTTTGGCAATATAACTTTCTGTATATTTTTTTGTACTTATCTCTTTTGATGAAGCAATATATTTATACTCTTTTACCTCTGAAAAATTAGACATGTTTGGTAGTTCATAATCTACTACTAACATATCTTTTTCTTTGATACTTTCTATCTCCTTTCTAAAGCCTATTCCATAGTTGGAACTTTCTAGTGCAGAGCAGATTTTTTCTTCGATAGAATTACCTTTTGCTAAAAGTTTAGGTGCTTGATTTATACCATTTAGTATAATGGTTTCTAAACAGTCCTCTAAACGCTTGATTTTTCTGTTCTCTAAATAACAAAATATATAATCTATTGCTTGCCTTTCATAATTCCCTTTATTAAAATTCCTCTCTTCATCATCTTGGTCGAAAGATATAGTCCACATTCTATAATTAGGATATATAGTTATTAAGTTGCGATAATCAATATCTTTTATATAACAGACATAATCCAAATCAGAGTCATCATCTTTAAGAAGTGCAAACATTTCTTTTATGTCGATGTTTTCGTGTACAGTTACTGTAAAGGAGTAACCGTATTTATTTTTTTGCCATGTCATATCAGCGCCAATGGCATAAAGATTTTGCTGAAGATTTGTGTAGTATAATTTCTCTTCCTCTTCAATCTTTGCAAGTCTCTTTTCTTCTTCAATTTGTTTCCGCCTTTTTGCTTCTGCCATTTTTCTTGCACACTCTTGCTTTCTTATTGCATTTTCATCACCTTGTCTTATAAGTTCTTGTTGCATGCGTTTGCGCTCATCTTCTAAATCTCTAGCGATTTCTTCTCTTAATTTAGCGCAGTTTTCATTTTGTAATATACGTCTTTCTCTTTCTTTATCATCTAGGTAATCCATATCCTAACATATTTATCTATTCTTATTATTACGTTTCCACTCTTTGTTCGTGGTGGTGTTTATAATGCCCTTCCTTATTACGCAAATGGCATTCTCGTATGTACGCCCCTCTGAAAAATCATAGTTCTTCATATAGTTATATGACACCCCAAGAGTGCCATCATTTTCCAAATACTCTTGATTGTCAAAGAGTGCTTTCATGTTCCCATAGAAGAAATTTTGTCCTGTTGACTTTATGACAAGGTGGACAACCCCTCGTTCCTGCTTTGCTATATCCATATTTCGTAAATTTTGTACTGCAAAAATACGAATATATCTTAATTAAAAGAAAATGTGTTGCACAAATTAAATTATTTCATCATAATTGTTGCACAAATTAAAATTATTCACTAACTTTGAACATTGAAAACAAATTATATTTTTTATTATTCAACAGATACAAGGACTATGGCAAAGGTTGTTATATACGCTCGTGTAAGCACTCAAGGACAAGACTATGAGCGACAGTTGGCAGAGTTGCGTGAGTACGCTCGCAAGATGGAATATGAGGTAGTAATGGAGTTCTGTGAAAAGGTCAGCGGAGCACTGTAGTAGAACGCCAAGCCCTTACAGAGTTGCTTTCATTTGTTGAGAGCAACAAGGTAGATAAGGTGCGATATTGCCATTTGTGAGAGGTTGAGAGCGATGGGTCTTGATGTTGACCGCAAGCACCTGAACAAGATATTTCAAAATGTATTCTATGCGGGATATATGAGGCATAATCTTTTGGGGAATGAGATTGTAAAAGGCAAGCACGAAGCATTGATTGATGAGGCTACATTCAACAAGATAAACGGCATTTTCAATGCAGGATATGAGCATAAAAGGGTTACCGATGATTTTCCCCTCAAACGCCACATCATCTATTCCGAGTGTGGTGGTTATCTAACGGGTTATACCGTTAAGGCAAGGGGTAAGAACTATTATAAATGCAACACCAAAGGGTGTAAAAACAATAGCGCAGAGAAAATGCGCGCAGAGTATGTTGCACTGCTCAACAGTTACAAAATCCCTCAAGAGTGGTTATCTGCCCTCTCCGATGTGTTCCGCAAGGTGTTTAGGGAACAAACGATATGAAAGATGAGGAACGCCGTGCATTGCTTAAACGCCGTACAGAGTGTAAACAGAAGATTGAGAAACTGAAACTGCGCTTTGGACTTGATGAAATCGGCGAGGACATCTACAAGACCTCTATTGCTCATTTGAACACCGAACTTGCAGAAATAGAGCGAGGTCTTGAAACTGCAAGCAAAAATTTATCGAACATGGAAAAATTCGTAGACTGAGCAATGCTAATGTGTTGTCAATTAGGTGTTTTTGTGGGTTGATGGCGATTTCGAGACTAGGCAAGAATTGCAAAAATTGGTGTTCCCAAGTGGAATTTTTCTTGACAAAGAAAATTGCAACTATCGAACAGAAAATGAGAACGAAGTTTTCAAGATTATGCGCTCATTTGCAAGAAATTATAAAAATGAAAAAGAAAAGGCGACAAACGAAAATACTCGTTTGTCGCCTTGTGTCGGATAGAGGCGACTCGAACGCCCGACCCCTACGTCCCGAACGTAGTGCGCTACCAACTGCGCTACTATCCGATTGGTGGTGCAAAAGTATAAAATTATTCTGAATTATGGTTTGTTTTGTCAGAAAAAACGATGGCGAACGTCTTGACTTGGGGTAAAACGTTCGCCATCGTTAATATTTTTTATGTACTTGTGTATGCCGGCGAGGGGAGGTCCTTTCATGCCTGTCCCGAATGGCACTGGTGTCTTAAGAAAGTTGCAGTTTGGTGAACTGTGAAAAAACAATTGACAATGAAGCAATTTGTTCTCTACAGATTACTTAAGACGTTTGACAAGTTACAAACTTAAGGTACAACCACTTTGTTGCCTTCTACAACGTAGATGCCGCAGGGAAGTGTGAACTTGTGCGCACCATTTACGGTTGTTTCTGCAAGTTTGCAGCCGGTGAGGGCAAAAACTTCGACGTGTGTGGTGGCAGAAGTTTTGACGATGATGCCTCCCTCGATGGGGGTAACATCTACTTGTTTTGCAGCGTCTTGCACTTCGTCAACACTTACGAGGGGTGAGTCAGTGTTGCTCATGCCCTTCTTTTGGTAAACGCGCACCCAGTCGAAGCGTGTTTCGTAAGTGTGTGAAACGTCGGCATTGGCAGCCCACGCACCGTTGCCCACGCTCTGATTGAGGATGAGGTGGAAGTGCTTGTCGAAGGGCCACTGTCCCTGGTCGAGGTGCGACTGGTTGGCGGATTTAGCATAGCGTCCAACTTCCTTGCCGTCAACGAACCATGTGAGCAATGTGGGTGTCCATTCAAGGCGGTAAGTGTGGTAGCGACTAAGGTCAACTGCCACGTTGAAGCTTGATTGTGGGTTGCCGGTTTGTCCAAGGTCATAGGTCCAGTTGGAGTGTACGGTGTGCCATGAACGCTGTTGCTCGTCGATGGTTTCCCAAATGTCGATTTCTCCACAGTCGGGCCATCCGGCACTTTGGTTCTCGGGCATCATCCAGAAGGCGGGGAAGTTGCCTATCCAGGGGTTGCTGAGGATGCGTCCTTCGACGATGCCGTAGGTGAATCCGAAGCGGTTGTTGCTCTTGATGCCGCCTGTAATCATAGGTACGTCGTCGGTGGATGTGTCGGGGTTGGGAATGGCGCGCGTTACGAGGTCGCCGTCTTGCAGATAAACGACTTCCTTGCTGTCGCTGAGCCATCTGTTCCAAGTAGCTCCGTAGCGCTGGCAGCGCATCCACTTATCGTTGACGGGTTGGCTGTAGTTTTCGGCGTTGAACTCGTCGCTGAATACGAGTTCCCACTCGCAATTGGTTGTAGGTTCAAAGTTTGCAGTGACTTCGATGGCTCCGTTGACGAGGTTGCTTGCCATGGTTGCAACGTTCTTTTTAGGAGTGAGTGTTCGTTCGAACCATTGGATGTTTCCGTTGACGTATTGCGCACCGTCGAGGTTGTGGCCGTGGCGCACGATGACTTCCTGTGCTTCGTAGCCCGGGGCTGCTGGCGAGAGCGCCATGTAGAGTTCGGCGGCGACGGGTGTGATTTCGCGTGGATGAGCGGTATTGCCGCGTGCATAGATGTTGCCGTTAGTCGTAAGCAACTTCAGCGGTTTGGGTGTGCGTGTGATGTTGAGCAGGTAGTCAACGATGACTCCTCCGTGGTCAATCATCTGTTGTGAACCCGAGGGTGTGATGTTGTTGACGTCGGCCTTGAGGCGCATGCGGTAAACGCCTTCGGGGAGGAGGGGTGAGATTGAAAATTCGGGGAGCTTCTTTACTAATTGCTCAACGGTCTCGCCCAAGCTGTTCTTTCCGTTGTAGTGGGTGAAGGCTACCAATTCGCTTGAAACTGCGGGTT
>JAZQXH010000035.1:0-18865 GCA_045632745.1 Alloprevotella sp. | reverse complement strand
GGACGAATGGTGCGTTCCCAGTCCCACTGGTCAACATAGAGGGAGTGGAGATTGCCAAGTTCCTCGTCGGCGCGGATGGCGTTCATGTCAGTATAGATGCCGTAGCCGGGCTTCACTTCATGGTCGGCAAGCGTGAGGCGCATCCACTTTGCAAGCGAATGAACCACTTCGGCAGGTGCATCGGCAAGGTCCTTTACGGGGAAACACACGGGGCGCTCGCGTCCGCTCAGGTCATCATTGATGCCCAAACCGCGAAGCACGAAGAGCGGTCCTGTGACACGGCGCAGACAGAGCGCCGTAGCAAGGTTTTCCTGAAAGAAATCCTTAATCACCTTGATGCCCTGCTCCGTTTCGTTCTTGTTGAGAACCGCTTTGTAATATGTAGGACGAATGAGATAACTCATATTTTTTTGAGGTTATAAGGTTGTGAGGTGTATTTAGGGTACAGAGAACAGAGTACAACTACCTTGCGGAATGTATGCAAGCAATCGAGTCAAACTAACTCGTCAACTCGTACCTATCAACTCGTTTACTATTTTAAGTTAAATTTGCGGCAAAACGAGGCGCACACTGGCACCGCTCGAAGCTGCTCCCATAGGGGGATTCAGTTTGCATATCGTGACGTCGGCCTTGAGCACACGGGGAAAGTCCTTCAACAGGCGCGATGCGATGCGATGGGCTACGTGTTCGAGCAAATTGGAAGGAACTTTCATTTCGGCTGCTACACAGTCGTAAACCTCGGCATAATTAACGGTGCCTTCAAGGCAGTCAGACGCATAGGCGGAGGCTTCTACATCGACGGTGAGATGGAGGTCCACCACATATTCTCCGCCAACGACGCGCTCCTGTTGCAAAGCTCCGTGGTAAGCGTAGAAGCGGAGTTGCTGAAGATGGATTGTCATTATCATAATACGACGCTCACTCCTGAATTATCCGCAGCGGCTGGAACCGCAATTTTTGCAAATGAGGCATCCTTCCTGATAAACAAGCGCTTCGTGACCACAATTCGGACAAACCTGACCTGTGGCTGCTGTGCCGTCAGAAATGTACTTCTTGAGTGCACGCGTCACACCGTTTTTCCAAGTGTTGATACTTTCAGAATCAAGCTGCAACTGGTCGATGAGTTTTACGACATTGGCAATCGGCATGCGATAGCGGAGCACACCCGAAATGAGTTTGGCGTAGTTCCAATATTCTTTGTCGAACTTTTCAGAAAGTCCTTCCACGGTAATCTTATAACCACGCTTGTTCTGGAACTGGAAGTCGTAGCGCTTTGTTCCGTCGGGATTCTGACATTTGATAATGGTGCCCTCTGTCACATTCTTCGGAAGCATAATGCCTTCTTCGTCGTCCATCAGTCCGGTAAAGATTTCGTAAGGATAACCATCAAGCAAACCTACGAAAGCCACCCACTTTTCGCGCTTGTTTTGGAAACGAACAACATCGCACTTCAGCACTTCGGGGCGCACTTCTGTTACTTGAGGCAGTCCGCCTGCAACGGTTGTTTCTTTCTTTGACTTCTTGGAAGAATCAACGTTTACGAGCACTCCGGCACGGCTGCCATCGCGATAAATCGTGCAGCCCTTGCAACCACATTTCCAAGCTTCTACATAGAGTTCGCCAACAAGTTCTTCGCTCACATCGGCAGGAAGGTTGACGGTTACAGAAATGCTGTGATCCACCCACTTTTGGATAGCGCCCTGCATGCGCACCTTCATCAACCAATCGACATCGGCTGCCGTAGCTTTATAGTAGGGCGACTGCGCCACGAGTTCTTCCATCTCCGCCTGCGTATAGCGCTTCGACGTGTCGTGACCGTTGATTTTCATCCATGTGAGGAACTTGGGGTGATACACAATGTATTCTTCAAAGCTATCGCCCGTTTCGTCCACGAAGTCCACACGCACCTCCACATCGTTGGGGTTCACCTTGCGGCGACGCTTATACATGGGCAGGAACACGGGTTCGATGCCACTCGTGGTCTGCGTCATAAGGCTCGTTGTACCCGTTGGTGCAATCGTGAGGCAGGCAATGTTTCGACGTCCATACTGCAACATGTCGTTGTAGAGTTGCTCGTCGGCTTCGCGCAAGCGCTTGATAAAGGGATTTTCGGTTTCGCGCGCTGCATCGAACACAAGGAAGGCTCCGCGTTCGCGCGCCATTTCAACCGACGATTTGTAAGCCTGCACCGCCAATGTGCGCTGCACTTCGACAGCGAAGTCCGTAGCTTCCTGTGTACCATAGCGGAGTCCGAGGGCTGCAAGCATATCGCCTTCGGCCGTGATGCCCACGCCTGTGCGGCGTCCTGCTTCAGCCATGTGTTGAATTTTCTTCCAAAGGTTTACTTCCGTGGCCTTCACTTCCGGAGTTTGGGGGTCGGATTCCACCTTCGTCAGTATGCGGTCGATCATTTCGAGTTCGAGGTCGATAATGTCGTCCATAATGCGCTGCGCCATGCGAACATGCGAGCGGAAGAGGTCGAAGTCAAAGTAAGCATCCTTGGTGAAAGGATTTTGCACATAGCCATACAAATTGACGGCAAGCAGACGGCAAGAGTCGTAGGGACAGAGCGGAATTTCGCCACAGGGGTTTGTCGATACAGTTCGGAACCCTAAGTCGGCATAGCAATCGGGGATGCTTTCGCGAATGATGGTATCCCAGAAGAGCACACCGGGCTCGGCACTGCGCCAAGCATTGTGCACAATCTTTTGCCAAAGCGCAGAAGCATCAATGCGCTGCTGGATAAGGGGATTTTCTGCATCAATGGGATACTGCTGCACATAAGGTTTCTGCTCCAAAGCGCAACGCATGAATTCGTCATCGACACGTACGCTGACATTAGCGCCAGTCACCTTGCCCTGCGTCATTTTTGCATCAACGAAAGCTTCGGCTTCGGGGTGCTTGATGCTCACGGAGAGCATGAGTGCACCGCGGCGACCGTCCTGCGCTACTTCGCGCGTTGAATTGCTGAAACGTTCCATGAAAGGAACAATCCCTGTGGAAGTCAACGCAGAATTCTTGACAGGAGCTCCCTTGGGGCGCAACTTTGAAAGGTCGTGGCCAACTCCGCCACGGCGCTTCATGAGCTGAACCTGCTCTTCGTCCTCCTTCATGATGGCTCCATAAGAGTCGGCATCGCCTTCAACGCCAATCACAAAACAATTGCTCAGCGAAGCCACTTGATGAGGATTGCCAATGCCCATCATCGGACTACCCGCAGGTATGATGTAACGAAAATGGTCGAGCAACTTGAAGATATCTTCGGCAGAAGTAGGATTAGGATATTTCTGCTCAATACGCGCAATCTCATTCGCCAGACGCCAATGCATGTCGGCAGGCGATTGCTCAAATATCTCACCGTTGCTATTTTTCAGAGCGTACTTATTCACCCACACACGCGCTGCAAGTTCGTCGCCCCCAAAGTATTCGAGCGAGGCCTTGAACGCTTCATCGTAGGTATAAATATTTGTTTCCATGAAATTTGTTTAAATATTAGTCTTAGGGCTGCAAATTTAAGTTAAAAAAGTGGGAGCGCATCACGAATTTAAGTTAAAAATTCATTTTCGGATTGTCATTATAACGAATCGCCTGAAGGCTGCGCTAATTTTCTATACCACACTTTTCCTATCTCAAACGAGTTCCTATTATCCTACGTAATATTGCGTCAACGTATTTGTGAGGTCGATAAAATCCTGCACAGAGAGTTGCTCCGGACGCTTTGTAAGCACTGGCTGACTGAGGAATTCTGCGTGGTCGCGCTGCACACCGCGCTCGTTGTCGAGTTGTGCGAGGAGCGGTTTAATAGACCCGCGCATCATCTTTCGACGTTGGTTGAAAGTAGTCTTTACCAAGCGCTTCAGTAATCGCTCGTCGCAACCACAATCTTCTTTGTCATTACGCATCATGCGCACTACGGCACTCTTCACCTTTGGCGGCGGATTAAAAACGCCTGGTTCCACGGTGAAAAGATATTCTACATCGTACCACAACTGAACCAGCACGCTCAATATACCATAATCCTTACATCCGGGCTTCGCAGCCAATCGCTCCGCCACCTCTTTCTGAATCATGCCCGTACAGCAGGGGATAAGATGGCGATAATCGAGCATCTTGAAGAAAATCTGACTACTGATGTTATAGGGATAGTTGCCTGTAAGTACAAAGGGGTTGCCGCCGAAAGTATTTTCAAGGTGCATCTTCAAAAAGTCGTCCTCAATGATGTTCTCTTCAAGACTCTGAAAGTTTTCGCGCAAGTATGCCACACTCTCAAAATCGATTTCTACCACCTTGACAACTCGCTCCTTGGGCAACAAATATTGCGTAAGCACTCCCATACCGGGTCCAACCTCCAAAACGGGGATATTTGGACACGCATCAACCGTGTCAGCGATAGCTTTAGCCACATTTTGGTCCTTTAAAAAGTGCTGACCAAGAAATTTTTTAGGGCGTACAAGTTTCATATCGTTAGTTTTTCCTAATTTTGTAAAATCTATTTGCAAAATTATATAAAAACTTAGAATTTTGGAGCACATTCTGCGCAATATATTGAAGATGTTTTTTCCGTTGCTGTTTGGCGGCGGCATTTTGTGGTGGATGTATCGCGACACGGACTGGAACGAATTTCTCTTCACTTTGCAAAACGAAGTGCATTGGGGATGGATGGTTGTATCCATGATTTTCGGGATTATCCCCCAGGTGTTCAGAGCACTGCGATGGCGCATGACGCTGCTCCCTATCGGCGAAAATGCGTCGTGCCGAACTTGCATCAACTCAATCTTCCTTTCCTACGCAGCAAGTCTTGTCGTTCCGCGCATCGGTGAAGTTACGCGCTGCGGCACGCTAAAGAAGAAGGAAGGCATCAGTTTTACAAAGTCCATCGGAACCGTTGTGTCAGAGCGCATCGTTGACTCCACACTCATGCTAATCATTTCGGCAATTGCACTGCTGAGCCAACTTCCTAAGTTCATACAATTTGCTGAAGAAACAGGGTTTGATATCCACTCTCTACTGTCGCGCTTCACGCACAATGGATACTTTGTCACATTTATTTGTTGTATCCTCGCTGTCGGAACATTGATTGGACTGGCTGTCAGATTCAAGATGTTCAGCAAGGGACGCGAACGCATCCAGAGTTTATGGCAAGGCATCAGTTCGCTGCGTCACGTAGAATCGCCCCTACTCTACTGGTTTTACTCCATAGGCATTTGGGCTGCATATTTTCTTCACTTCTACCTCACGTTTTTCTGCTTCGAGTTTACGTCGTCAATCGACCCTCTTGCAGCGTTGCTGATTTTCAGCATCGGTTCGTTTGCCGTATTGGTTCCGACGCCCAATGGCGCAGGTTCTTGGCACTTTGCCGTGAAAACAATGCTCGTTCTCTATGGCGTAGCCGAAAACTCAGCCATTATCTTTGCATTGGTCGTTCATACGCTCCAGACAATGCTTGTCGTTGTGTTAGGAATGTGGGGAAGTTGGGACTTGACACGCACTCCCGCACGAACACGAAACGACAAAGAGTAAACGAGAGTTAGTAAATTAGTAAACAAGTTTTTAGTAAATGAGTAAACAAGTTTTTAGTAGACGAGTAAACGAGTTGGTTTGACTCGATCGCGTGCTTGCATACATTCCGAAAGGTAGTTGTACTCTGTAACCTGTACTCTATACTCTATTCTCTGTACTCTGTACTCTATTCTCAATTCTCAAAACCTCATATAATAATAATATATAAACTTATAAACTATGTCAGAAATCAGAAACCTTCAGCCCAAAGCTATTTGGGAAAATTTCTATTTACTCACACAAGTACCCCGCCCCAGCGGACACCTTGAAAAAATCCAAAAATTCCTCCTCGATTGGGCGAAGGAAAAAGGCATTGAAGCAAAGCTCGACGATGCAGGCAACGTCATCATGTATAAGCCCGCAACTCCCGGTATGGAAGATTGCAAGATTGTCACACTTCAGGGCCACATGGACATGGTGCCTCAGAAGACACCCGAATCTCCCCACAACTTTGAAACCGACCCCATCGAAACATGGATTGACGGAGAGTGGGTAAAGGCTAAGAACACTACGCTCGGAGCTGACGACGGCATGGCGGTAGCTACCATCATGGCGATTATGGAAGACAACACCCTCAAGCACGGTCCACTCGAAGGTTTCATCACAGCTGACGAAGAATCAACGATGGGCGGTGTAAACAATATGTCAGCAGACCTCCTTAAGGGCGAAATCCTGCTCAACCTTGACAACGAAACATTCGGCGAATTCATGATAGGTTCGGCTGGCGGTATCAACCTTACTGCTTCGCTCGAATACAAGGAAGACGAAGTTCCCGCTGGCGACGCAGCCGTAACCATCGGTATCCACAATTTGCTCGGCGGACACTCAGGTCTTGAAATCAACGAAGGCCGCGGCAATGCCAACAAGATGATGGCACGCCTCGTGCAGGACGCTATCGCAAACTTCGAAGCGCGCCTCGCATCATGGCAGGGCGGCAATATGCGCAACGCCATTCCTCGCGATTGCGACGTAGTGCTCACCATTCCTGCCGAAAATGTTGCTGCGCTCAAGGAAGTTGTTGACGAATGGCGCGAAACGTTCAAGGGCGAATACGGCTTTGTAGAAAAAGCCTTGACACTCGACATTGCTGACACTACGCTCCCCACAGCTCTCGTTCCCGAAGAAATTCAGGACAACCTCGTCAATGCCCTCTGCGCTTGCCACAACGGCGTGATGCGCTTCATCCCCGAAGTGCCCAGCATCGTAGAAACATCTTCAAACCTCGCCATTGTTGAAATCGGAGGCGGAAAGGCAATGTTCAAGGTGCTCGTTCGCTCTTCTCGCGACAGCATGCGCGACTGCTGCTCTGAAACGCTCGAAAGCGTATTCTCTATGGCAGGCATGAAGATTGAGCTCGACGGTGCTTATCCCGCTTGGCAGCCCAATCCCGAAAGCGAAATCGTAGCGCTCATGAAGGACGTTTACAAGGAACTCTTCGGTGCCGACAGCAAGGTACAGGTTATCCACGCCGGTTTGGAATGCGGTGTCATCGGAGCGAAATATCCTAAGATGGACATGGTGAGCTTCGGTCCCACGATGCGTTCGCCCCACACACCCAACGAACGTTGCTACATCCCCAGCGTAGAAAAGTACTGGCAATTTGTACTCACAACACTCGAACGCACGCCTAAGAAGTAATCTTTTTTTAATAGACGAACTTCTATAATCTCTATAGCATCTAGAATATCTAGAGCATCTAGAGCATCTAGAAAATCTAGAGTATCTAGAATATCTAGAAAATTTTGAGCATCCAGACAATTTTAAATCTCAAATAGTTATGAACAAAAAACTCATTCTCGCCTCGCTCTTATGCCTCGGCGCCTGCGGAGCATCAGCCCAAGTGAGCAACATCAACCCCGTTCCTCAGCAAGTGGAAAACGTTGGCACCATCATCGAAGCTCCTGCCGCATGGAACATCGTTAAGGAAAAGGGCTACGACGCGTCTTACGTGCTCGACGCGCTTGCTACTGCAAGTCCCGAAGTCGTTGTTGACAAAAAAGCGTTCCAACTCACCATCGGTTTTGGCACCCAGAAAGTAGTTAAGAAATACAAGAAACTCATCCCCACAAAGGCTGAAGGTTACTACCTCAAAGTGACAGACAAGGAAATCGTCATCGCTGCTGCCGACGAACGCGGAGCCTTCTACGGCGTGCAGTCGCTCCTCGCCATGATGCGCGAAGGCAAGCTCGAACTTTGCGAAATCACCGACTTCCCCGACGTAGCATTCCGCGGTGTGGTTGAAGGTTTTTACGGCACCCCCTGGAGCCAGGAAGACCGCCTTTCACAATTCGAGTTCTACGGCCGCAACAAGATGAATGTTTACATCTACGGTCCGAAGGACGACCCCTACCACCGCGACAAGTGGCGCGAACCCTACCCCGAAGCCGAAGCCAAGAAACTCCAGATTCTTTTGGAATCAGCAAAGAAAAATGGTGTAAACTTCTATTGGGCAATCCACCCTGGTGTGGACATCAAGTGGACTGAGGCCGACCGCGACGCCATGATGAACAAGCTCGAAGTAATGTACCAGCTCGGCATCCGCTCGTTCGCTGTATTCTTCGACGATATTTGGGGCGAAGGCACCAAGGCCGACAAGCAGGCTGCATTGCTTAACTACATCAATCAGAACTTTGTGCTCGCTAAGGGCGACGTTGCCCCCCTCGTAATGTGTCCCACAGAGTACAACCGCTCATGGGCAAACGAAGAAAAGGGTTACCTCCGCACACTCGGCAACGACATGGACAAGTCGGTTAACATCATGTGGACAGGCAACACCGTGGTTCACACGATTGACAAGCCCTCAATGGAATGGATCAACGAACGCATTCAGCGCAAGGGCTATATCTGGCTCAACTTCCCCGTTAGCGACTTCGTGCGCGACCACATCCTCCTCGGTCCTACCTATGGCAACGGACTCGACATTGCCGACGACCTCTCGGGTTTCGTAAGCAACCCCATGGAGCATGCCGAAGCATCTAAGATTTCGCTCTATAGCATTGCCGACTACACATGGAACATGGAAGCCTACGACTACATGTCGTCATGGGACAAGGCTATCAAGGACCTCATGCCCCACAATGCCGAAGCACTCAAGATTTGGGCATCATACAACGAAGACCTCGGACCTAACGGCCACGGATTCCGCCGCGACGAAAGCCGCGAACTCAAACCCATCGCTGATGCTGCCATCAAGGGCGACAAGACTGCCCTCACTGCGCTCTATGCTAAGTGTATGGAACTCGAAATGGCTACCAACATCCTGCTTGGCGACAAGTCGAACCCCGCACTCCTCATCGAAATGAAGCCTTGGTTGCTCTACGGCAAACTCCTCGCTCAGTTCGGTCTCAACGTATGTGGCGCTGCCATCAGCGACTTCAGCAAGGCGGGCAATCGTTTCGACAACTTCGACAACATCTACAAAGAAGCCGTTTCTATCCAGGCGCAGCTCTACGAATTGGCTAACGACAAGAACGTGCTCCATCCTCTCCAGCCCGGAATCAAGGTCGGTTCGCTCGTACTCGTTCCTACGCTCAACAAGGTGTTTGCCAACACGGTCGAAGCCTACAACAAGGCAAACGGCACAAACTACGACCCCGTTTGCGAATACCAACCCTTCAGCATCACTACCGACGTGAAGCAGCTCGCACAGCAAACCGTTCGTGCTCAGGGTAACAACGTCAGCGTTAACGGCATCCTCGAAGTCGTAACATGGGCACCCGGCGATGCATTCACTATCAACATCGACCGCCCCGTTACAATGCAGGGCATGGACTTCAACTTCGGTGTGAAGGACGTTGCTAAGAACTTTACGCTCGAACTCTACACTGCCGATGGTCAGTGGCGCAAGGTGAGCCTCCTCCACTATTCGGCTGACGACACAGTTATCCACACAGGCGGCGAACTCTCTGGCATCCACGCTTCAAAGATTCGCGTAACGAACACAAGCGGCGCCGAAGTCAAGGCTTACTTCAAGAGCTTCAACTTCGTAAAGCAATAATGCGCCCCACCCTCAGCGTTTTGTAAACACTAAAAAACTTACAACGCTGACACCCATATTTAATAAAAGCAAGCGACCCCTTAATTGGAATCGCTTGCTTTTTTTTATTTTATCCTTCCTTACCCCTTATACCCACACATAGAAACAACGCTGTATCAAAGCAAAACTTCGCAATACTTTGCGTAAGTTGTACTATTTTACATGACTTACGCAGATTATCTCGCAATACTTTGCGTAAGTAGCGTAATTTTGTACGACTTACGCAGATTATTGTAAAATATTTTGCGTAAATTGCAGATAAAACTGTATTTTTGTGCTGAAAACAATTAATATTAGCATACAACTATGACACAAGATATTATAGGAAGAACTGTTGAGTTAAGTTTGTTACAAGAGTACTTGAACTCTGAAAGGTCTGAATTTATTGCTGTTTATGGTCGCCGCCGTGTTGGAAAAACTTTTCTTATCCGCAAAGCAGCGCAGGAGCAATTTGCTTTTTTCATGACAGGTGTTTATAAAGCCACAAAATCAGAGCAACTTACAAACTTCGCTATTGCCTTGCAAAAGTATTCCGGCAAAGAGCAGTTCTCTATACAAAAAAATTGGATTTTGGCATTCTACGAGTTGTCGCGCTACTTGGAAACATTACCAGAGGGTAAAAAAGTTATCTTCATTGATGAACTCCCCTGGATGGATACAGCAAAATCAGGATTCATTGCAGCTTTGGAAAACTTTTGGAACAGTTGGGCTGTACTGCGTAACGACGTAAAACTAATCGTTTGTGGTTCTGCTACATCGTGGATGATAAACAACCTTATTAAAAGCAAAGGAGGGTTGCACAATCGACTCACACATCATCTCATGCTGAAACCTTTTACGCTACACGAGACAGAAAACTATTTCAAAACCTATGGATTTGGTTTTTCCAGAAAACAAATTACAGAATGCTACATGGCAATGGGGGGAATTCCTTATTATTTCTCGATGATGGACAAATCTTTAAGTGCTGCACAGAATATTGACAACTTGTTCTTTTCCGACAATGCACCCTTAAAAGAAGAATTTAACGACCTCTATCGAGCACTCTATAAAAACGCATCGCCTCACATAGCAATCGTCACCGCATTGGCTACAAAGCAGATGGGACTAAACCGAAAGGAATTGCTCAACCTTACAAAAATAACGGACAATGGAGCCTTTGGAATAGTACTGGAGGAACTCGAGCAATGCGGTTTTATTCGCACCTACGAACCATTCAGCAACAAGACTTCCGCAACTATCTCGCGACAACGCAACAATGTTATGTACCAATTGGTAGATTTCTACACCCTTTTCTATTTCAATTTTATAAGACAAAACAGGTATCGGGATGAGCATTTTTGGACAAGTTCTTACAATAGTCCTGCGCACAATAGTTGGGCAGGTATTTCCTTTGAAATGTTGTGTCTTAACCATTTAAATCAAATCAAGCAAACCCTCGGAATTTCAGATGTTCAAACCTTTGTTTGCTCATGGAGAGGTAAAAACGAAGGAGGTAGCGGAGCGCAAATCGACCTGATTATCGACCGTAAGGACGATACCATTAATATCTGCGAAATGAAATTTGCGAAGGCTGAATATGAGATTACTAAAGACTACGAGGAGAAACTCACGAATAAAATCAACACTTTCGCAACAGCTACCGGAACACGAAAGACGCTCTTACTGACACTTATCACAACATTCGGCATCAAACACAATATTCATAGCAACATCGTTCAGCGCGAACTCACACTTGACGATTTGTTTAAATAATCTTTGAGGGTGTGTCAAAATACAAAATTTTGGCACACCCTCTTAAGTTGTGTTAGAGTGAATAAAATGCATGGCGCTGAAATTGAGGATGAAGGGAGTGTACTGAAATACATGACCAAATCCGAAATTGAGAAACAACTCAGCAGTTTGCTCATTATCACGCAACGCCCAATCTTTCAACCCAAGTTTCACCCACTTTAGTTCACATTCCTTGCTCTACCAGGGTATTTGCGAAGATGCATTTTAGTTTTGTGTCCTACAAATTATTTCTCAACACATTGCATAAATCATGCAATTTTCACTTTACAAGCACCTTTTTGCTATCAATAATATTGACGCCCCTTTGGGGAGTACTTAGGCGCTTGCCAGCAAGATTATAGATACGTCCACTCGGACTTGAAACACGAACGGGCACATCCTCAATGCCTGTAGTATTGTTAAAATCAATCGCTATTTCCGTAGCCTGTGTTATGCCACACTCCAGCCAGCATTGATTTGCTGCGACGCTCTTAGTGCCATCGAAAGTTCTGAATACATTGTCGGCAAAAGAAAATTTTCTAATATCACCACTTTGCGACAGACTGCTCTTTACATAGTTGCCGCGCAACAGCGACCCCGAAAGGGAAGTCACTGCTTCGCTGTTCGACATCGTAATAACAAACTGATGCATTCCTTCGCTCCCATTAACTATCGCAGGCGTACCACTTTTCAACGTCTCACCAGGTCCTGCGATAACTTGCATTGCACAAGTGTAACAGTCAGCTCCGTCGTTTTTTATATTATTCTCCGTAACATCATAAGCAATGACGCCCTCAGGAATCACTACGTTGAAGGGCAGACATAGTGTCGCCACGCCCGATGCGGAAAGGGTCAGTGGAAAGGTAGCAACTTCCTCAATGGTATAGGTGGCAAGTCCTGCCTTGGTAGCCTTGTCATTACCTGCCACACCGTGTTCGCGATATATGTTCATGTAATTAATGCCCTCGCTTGTGCTTCTGATTTTATACACGTCGGGCGTAGAGGTTTCTTCAAAAAGGTAGATGCCCGCCTGTGCTTCGTTATCTGAAAAGAGGATGTGCCCCCACTTGGTGAGTTTGGGTTCCTGAAGCACCTTGCCTTGCATGGTGAGCGTAAACCCCGCTCCCGAGGGCTCAACAATGCAGATTTCATCGCCCGCAGCGGTAGTGGAATAGTGGTCGGGGGAGATGAGTTTAAACCCCTCGCTTCCGCTATTGTCGTGCGTCGTGTTGTAACCTATAAAAAGGGGATTGCCGTTGTAATTGATATGGTACGCCCCGTGAAATTCGGGATTGATGATGACGGAGAAGAAGTGTAACGTGCCTTCGGGCATCGCCACGACGCCCATGTGTGAACCGTCGCTCACGTCCTCCTTAACGCACACGCGTCGGAGGTCCGTAGCATCCTGCTCCATGAAGTCGCCACTCACCACGGCTCCCTCCAATGCTCCGAAATAAGGCGTGAGGTCAATCGTTTCGCCTGCTTGGGCAATGATGGTCGTGGAGTCGTATTTACGGTTGCGCACCTTCTCCAACTGGTTCGTAAGGTTTTCTACCACTTCGGGATGTGCCGTTGCCTGATTCACGGTTTCGTCAAATTCACCATTGACGGACGCAAAAATCTGCGGACTTGTAGAGTAGCCCGTCTCAATCTTCGGTCCCCAAGGAATCATTGCCGCTCCACCCTTGGGTTCGATAAACTTCCAACGCTCCGTGCGAAGTGTGAGCGTGTGGTTTTGCGCCATGCCCATGGCAAACGCACGCCCCTTTTCGTCATTGCCAAACCAGGTGGCAACTTCGCCTGGCATACCGTCCGTAGAGCGCGCTTCGCCATTGCCTACGCCCGCAATGCGTGCCATCACGTCGAGGAAATCAATTTGCGAAACGAGCGCTTCGCTCACCGCCTGCTCCTTAATAACGGCGGGCCAATACACGATGAAAGGCACACGCGTACCACCCTCATAGGCACTATACTTTCCGCCTCTCAATCCGCCCGTAGGGCTATGTTCGCCCACGAGTTCTTCTGCCTGATCAACATAACCATCGTCGAGCACAGGACCATTGTCACTCGTAAGGATAATTACCGTGTTTTCCAGCAATCCCTGTTCTTCGAGCGCACGCACAATTTCGCCCACGCTCCAGTCAAATTGCACAATCGCATCGCCACGCAAACCCATTTCGCTCTGCCCGCGGAAACGTGGGTGGGGGAAGCGAGGCACGTGAACGTCGTTCGTAGCAAAATACATAAAGAAGGGCGCCTCGCGGTTTTCCTTAATAAAGTCCACTGCATGCACCGTGATGCTATCCGCAATGTTCTCATCCTTCCAAAGCGCCTTGCCGCCACCCTTCATATAGCCAATGCGTCCAATACCATTCACGATAGATTGGTCGTGACCGTGACTTGACTTCAGGTTGTAACACAATTCTGGGTTAGCAGCCCCCGTAGGTTCGCCTTCAAAATTCTTGTTATAATTCACGTAGATGGGCGCCGAAGGGTCATAATTCGCCACCGCTCCATTTTCAATAAACACGCAGGGCACACGGTCCGCCGTAGCCGCCATGATATAGGAATAGTCAAACCCAATATCCGCCAACGCAGGCGTGATGGGCGCATTCCAATCCTGCTTACCCGTCTCTGCCCCGAGTCCGAGGTGCCACTTTCCGAAGGCCGCCGTTCTGTAGCCAGCTTCCTTGAACACATCGGCAACCGTCGTCTGCTCGGGCGCAATAATCATGCCTGCATTGCCTGCCGCCACATCCGTGCCTGCCTTGCGCCAAGGATACTCTCCCGTGAGCAAGGAGTAGCGCGAGGGCGTACTCGTTGCTGCCACGGCATGGGCATTCGTAAAGCGCACACCATTATCCGACAAGCGGTTCACATTCGGTGTACGCACACCCTTAGCGCCATAACATTCCAAGTCGCCAAAACCCAAGTCATCGGCATAAATCATCACCACATTCGGGCGCATTTTCAAATACGGCTCCACGTCCGCACGCTCCTGGCCCATCATCGGTTCCGAAAGCGCCGCAAGGGCCAACATTCCAACGTTAAATTTTTTCATATTAGAAGGGGATTTTGTTATTGTAACTACTAATATTTCTGGCGAGTGGTACTATGCAAAATTTGCATATTACTTTCTTTGTCCACTTTCTCTAAACATCGAAATAATCATGTCCAAATTGAAATGGAAACTTGTCGGGTAACCGCTCTGCTCCCCTCCATTTGAACTTGTGCAATTTTTGCACAGGTTGATTCGCTTACGAATTAGCACCATGCCAAGTGGTATGTGCAAATTTTTCACACACCACTTCGGGGGGGCAACTAGTCCGTCCTCAGATTGATAGATTATTATCTCGTTGTTTTGATTCATAATGCACTTAACGCCCAATATTCCGATTCTTCACATCAAAAAAGACGTGATTGTTTTGTTAATGATTTGACAAAATTACGATTAATTTCGGCATTAAACAGAAAAGACAGACTGATTTTTTCCTCCAACACCAGGGCACACAAAGGGACACTCCATCATTAAGCGCTGTCGGGATTCAAACGAGATATAAAGGTTGGAGAAGTTAAATTTGTCATTGCTTTCAAGTACGGACGAGACGGAAAGATAGTTTAAGTTTCACCAGTGTTCAACTTCTTGGTTTAAAGGTCTTAAGGTTCACCATTCAGTTTTCTCACCATCTATTTTTAGTATGCTGTTCACCATACACTAAAACTTATAGTCCGTTCTTACACGCTAAAAACAAAACTCATTTATAAACAACCATGGCTACAATGAAAGTTTCGTACGAAGAATCTCCTTCCCCGTGTTTCGACTTTCATCATAGCCATATTTTGGTACACCTTAACGCTATATGTTTAGGAATAAACTATAGGGCAAGGCGAACCCCCAAATAGTTGAGACGGATGCCAGGCGTGTTGCGGTAACGGCCAGCTGCACGGCAGCCCGTCGCACTACGGTTCCAACTGCCACCACGAATCACACGGCGTGTCCCTGATGCTGGTCCTGTTGGATTCGTCTCTGCTGCTGAAGAATAATATCCATACCAATCCTGACACCATTCCCATACGTTGCCTGACATATCGTAAAGTCCTAATTCATTGGGAGATTTGGTCTTGACAGCATGCGTTTTATCTCCAGAATTTCCACTATACCACGCCACTTCGCCTAACGAATTGCTACCACTATACAAATATCCCTTGGACTGGTTGCCACCTCGAGCTGCATATTCCCATTCCGCCTCTGTAGGAAGGCGGAAGTTTTCGCCAGTTAACTCATTTAACTTCGAAATGAAGGTTTGGCAGCCGTCCCACGAAACCTGCTCTACCGGACGTTGAATATTACCTGTAAAACTCGACGGATTAGTTCCCATCACAGCCATCCAAAGTTCCTGCGTCACCTCAGTTTCGCCAATGTAGTAATCACTCAATGTCACGCTGTGAACAGGTTTTTCATCAGTCTCGGCTCCTGTTTGCTCCGGTGTTGCTCCCATTTGGAACGTACCACCCTCAACACCTTTCATATTAAACGAAACACCATTTACCGTATAAAAGAGTATTTCAGAAAGTTTCGCTGTTGTAAATTCCGCCACTTGTGTATAAACTAACTTTCCATAATAATCTATGTAATAGGCTACATAGCTATATTCCGTGCTCTGCGATAAACCATCAATTAACGGGATAGTCCAATTCTTTGCTCTGTTCGTAGCGTTCAAAACGGCGACATCGCTCAAATGGAAAAGGCAACTTTCCTTCGTTGGCGTGCTACCCTTCTGCCCTACGCAAACACCATAAGTCACAGAAACTTCATCTTCGAAATTAGCGTTCACTTGTTGCAAAGTTCCGGTGAACACAACAGAAGTATGTTTGATATCTACGACTTGAACATTCATATTATACATAGGAGGCTTAGCTGTCGTAAATTCCGCCACTTGCGTATAAACGATGTTTCCGTAATAATCTGTGTAATAAGCAACATAGCTATACTCTGTAGTCGGCGACAAACCTTCAGATAACGGGATTGTCCAATTCATGGTTCTGTTCGTAGCATTCAAAACGGCGACATCGCTCAAATGGAAAAGGCAGTTTTCCTTCGTTGGTGTGCTCCCCTTTTGCCCTACGCAAACACCATAGGTTACAGAAACTTCATCTTTTAAATGGGAATTCACTTGTTCCAAATTTCCGGTGAACACAGCAGCATTGTGCTTGACAGAAGCAACCTGCACGTTCATCGAATATTTTGGGAGCGGCGTTGCCATAACATCAATATTTACTCGCTTTGTTGCATAATAATACTCGGAATTTTCAGTCAATATATAAGCTGAAACGACATAAGGTTTTTCATACTCAAGTTCGAAATCATAATGGTATGTAGCATTGCCCGGCAATACGTTCGTCCTGGCTACGACCTTAGTCGTATCGTTGAGAACAAAACCCACTTCGCGAAGTTCGACATACGAATCATAAAGACCACACAACACAACCTTGCTGGAATCATTCACATCGGGACGATCAAACCCAATCATTTCTACGGCAATAGACTTATTATACTTTGAAGTAGTAAATTCTACGGCTTCTTCGCTGTATGCTATTTCACCTTGATTATTCCTGGCGTAAGCACGTACATAGTAGGTAGTCTGGCTCAGCAGATTCTTGAGTTTTCCGCTAAACTCGGTACCTACATGATTGACCTTCACTACCATGTCATCTTCATCGGGCATGGTATTGGTTGCGCTGTAGCAAAAACCATATTCTGCGATGGGATACGAACCTTCGGACAATACCGAAGCGCTCACTTCCATACAACCCTCATCGACGATTTCGTTGCCTAAAACAACTGTAGATACAAGCATTTTCTGCGTTTCAGGCGTTGTGAAATAAACAATGTCGCCATATCCTAAACCTGCAGCTGTAATACCGTAGGGGCGCGCGGCATACATCTTTCCGGATTCAAGGTTTTTCACTTGCATAACATAGGTCGTATCGCACGAAATCTGTTGCACCCCCTCTGTTGAAAAAGTCAAATCCACATCGTCTTCGCTCTCCACTTGTTTGTAGAAATAAGCTGACATGATAAACTCCTCACCACCACTGTCCGTTATAGAAGACTGAAACGATGCCGACGTATAGCTGACATCGTTTACGACTGTTGCTCCAAAAACAGGAGCCGACATTTTGGGCGTAGAGAATGCAAGGGGATTGCTGTATGCCGTGGAATATCCGCTAAAGGCAAATGCGCGATAATAATAAGCTGTGCCGGCAGCAAGGTCAGTGAGGTGAACGGTAAACAACTCCTCCGAGGGCGACGTATTCGCTACCACCTCGTGAGTAACAGAAAAGTTTTCGTATTCAGAATATTCGATACCAAACTTCTCCACCACAGAATTGTTTTGCGCATGAATCGTTCCGCTAATGGTTGCTCCCGTACGATGCATATTCTCGGCAGGCATGACGCTCAACTCCGGCTCAAAAAAAGAAGGATCGGGGTCTTCCTTACAAGCCACGAACAACACCATGGCTAAAACACTGAATAAAAAAAGATAGCGATTCTTAAAATTCATTATTCCGTATTGTTTAAAGTTTCTATTTAATTGACTGCATGCACTTAAAAATAATCTGCCTCACTTTTAAATCCATATTTTTTATAGTGGAATCTAAAACTCCGCAAGATATAATATGCTCTTTCTTAGAATTTTGAAAAATCTAACAAGTTCTCAAAATTAAAATAATTTAACCTCTTTGCAAAATAAAATAAAGAAAATCATCAAGTTTCATGGCATTTTTTTATCAACGTGATTCCATTGTTGCTTATCAGAAATATATTTTGGATGAAATAAATTAAGGAAAAGATATAGCAATTGACCCATTACCACAGCCCCCTCCGCCCTTTGGGCACCTCACCTAACTCAGAGAAATGTGTGAGAATAATCAAAGCAGTTGTTTGTTATAGAAATATGCAATGTGAGGAGACGCTGCATGGAATAATGTCCTGCGTAGAGACGTCCCATTGAGGCGTCTCCAAATCAATTACATCTTTCGGGGGGATGCGGTGTATGAGGGAGACGCCCCACTGGGTAAGGTGTTCAAAATTGTAAAAACAAATGAGTCTATTTTGTGTAATCAATAACCATCCGTACATGATTTATATATGACGCTGAAGGCGTCACCGCTCAATAACCTCGGGTACACGCCAGTGCACCCGGGGCATTCATGCGTGGGAATGTGCACCCAGAGTGGGTGCCCCAACACTCTGCTATTCATTACTTGTTGCTCGGGCACCTCTTCAAGGTGCACATCCCTATGTGGTTTGTGCCGGGGGTATTCGCTACGCTCAAACGCCCCGGTTATCAAGCGGAGACGCCTTCAGCGTCTATTCTACCATCCGGATGTTTTTTATTATCAACGTGATTACACTGTTTTGCTTTGCAGGACAAGTAATCTGTTAAAGTTTTATTATTAACGTGATTATCCGAATGGTGCGAGCATGCTCGC